>JAAWIS010000112.1 GCA_022796475.1 Lachnospiraceae bacterium
AGGACGCATATGCGTCCTTTATTTTCGTAAAGCTTAAAATCCCCAAAATTCCAGAAATCTCTAAAAGATAATGAAAACTTGAAAATTTATATTGATTTATAACATGATATTTAGTATATTAAGATCTAGATTAGCCGAAGGGAGAATCAAGAATGGTTAAAATAGCAGTTGATGCCATGGGTGGCGACTATGCGCCTTCCGAAATGGTAGCCGGAGCTGTAGATGCAGTAAATTCTGTACCGGGAATTCATGTATTTCTGGTGGGGAAGGAAGAAGTGGTAAATTCCCAGCTTTCCAGGCATACGTATGATAAGGGCAGAATTGAAGTGGTAAATGCCGGGGAGGTAATCGCTACAGAAGAACCGCCGGTAAACGCCATACGAAAGAAGAAGGATTCTTCGATTGTGGTAGGTATGAACCTGGTAAAAAAGGGTCAGGCAGACGCGTTTGTATCAGCAGGAAGTTCTGGCGCTATCTTAGTAGGCGGCCAGGTAATTGTAGGCAGGATTAAAGGTGTGGAGCGGCCTCCGCTGGCGCCGTTAATTCCTACAGAAAAAGGGGTATCTCTGCTGATTGACTGTGGAGCTAATGTAGACGCCAGGCCTTCTCATTTAGTTCAGTTTGCAAGGATAGGTTCAATTTACATGGAGCATGTAATGAAAGTAAAGAACCCTAAAGTTGCAATTGTGAATATTGGGGCAGAAGAAGAGAAAGGGAATGCTTTAGTAAAAGAAACCTTCCCTCTGTTAAAGGAATGCATGGATATTAATTTTATCGGAAGCATTGAGGCCAGAGAGATACCACATGGAGGAGCAGATGTGATTGTCTGCGAGGCTTTTGTGGGAAATGTAATTTTAAAGCTTTATGAAGGCGTTGGGGCAACTTTAATCAGCAAGGTAAAAAGCGGTATGATGACCAGTATGCGGAGTAAAATCGGCGCACTTTTGGTTAAGCCTGCTTTGAAAGAAACATTAAAGTCCTTTGATGCCAGCCGGTATGGCGGAGCGCCGCTTTTGGGATTGAATGGCTTAGTAGTAAAAACTCATGGAAATTCAAAAGCCAATGAAGTAAAAAATTCCATTATCCAATGTATCGCTTTTAAAGAACAGGGGATAAATGAAAAAATTAAAGAAAGCCTGGGGGCTGTGAATCAAGAAAAGTAGGAGGAATGATGTTATGGAATTCGAAAAGTTGCAGGGGATTATAGCAGAGGTTTTAAATCTTGAGCCGGAAGAGATCACGATGGCTGCTACATTTGTAGATGATTTAGGCGCTGATTCTCTGGATGTTTTCCAGATTATTATGGGTATCGAAGAAGAATTTGATATCGAAATTCCAAACGAGATTGCAGAAAAAATTGTTACAGTAGGCGATGCGGTAGAAGCAATCAAAAATGCGGTAAACTAAGGGGGGAGGGGCAGCCGGGCGTTACGGCAGCCCCTTTTCCGTGCATGAAAAAGGAGGCTATATTTTGAATCGAAGTTTCAGGGAATTAGAAAAGGTAATCGGTTATCAGTTTGAGGGACGAAGACTGCTGGAACAGGCTATGACCCATAGCTCTTATGCCAATGAGCACCGATGGGACAAGTCCAGGTGCAATGAACGGCTGGAGTTTTTGGGAGATGCGGTATTGGAGCTGGTTACCAGTGATTTTTTGTTTCAGAATTACCAGGAGCTTCCGGAAGGGGATCTGACCAAATTAAGAGCCAGCCTTGTGTGCGAATCTTCCCTTGCATTCTGTGCTGAAAAAATTGAACTTGGAGAATTTCTGCTTTTAGGAAAAGGGGAAGAAGGGACTGGCGGCAGGCTTCGCCATTCTGTAGTGTCTGACGGAATGGAAGCGTTAATTGGCGCAATTTATTTAGATGGTGGTTTTGCTAATGCAAAAGAGTTTATTCATAAGTTTATTTTGAATGATATTGAGCATAAGCAGCTCTTTTATGATAGCAAGACTATCTTGCAGGAAATGGTTCAGAGCCGTTGTGATTTGCCATTAACATATGAATTGCTGAGTGAAGAGGGACCGGATCATAACAAATCCTTCCAAGTCTGTGCAAAGATTGGAGAACAGAAAGTAGGAGTAGGACAGGGCCGGACCAAAAAGGCAGCGGAGCAGGTTGCAGCATACAATGGGATTTTAAAATTTAAAGAAAGCAATCATTTTTCATAGAAAGGCTGCAAAAGGCAGAAGACGAGGGAAGATTACAGAATATGTATTTAAAAAGTATCGAGATTCAGGGATTTAAGTCCTTTGCCAATAAGCTTGTCTTTGAATTCCATAATGGCATAACAGGAATCGTAGGACCAAATGGAAGCGGGAAAAGCAATGTAGCAGACGCAGTACGCTGGGTACTGGGGGAACAGCGGGTGAAGCAGCTCCGGGGCGGCAGTATGCAGGATGTGATTTTTGCCGGAACGGAACTGAGGAAAGCCCAGGGGTTTGCTTATGTGGCCATAACCTTGGATAACTCCGATGGCCAACTGGCTATTGACTATGAACAGGTGACGATTTCCAGGCGGCTTTACCGTTCCGGGGAAAGTGAATATAGGATTAATGGAAGTACCTGCCGCTTAAAGGATGTCAATGAGCTGTTTTATGATACCGGAATCGGAAAAGAAGGTTATTCCATCATTGGACAGGGACAGATTGATAAAATTTTAAGTGGTAAACCGGAGGAGCGCCGGGAGCTGTTTGACGAAGCGGCAGGTATTGTAAAATTTAAACGGAGAAAAGGAATTGCCCAGAAGAAGCTGGAAGATGAGAAGCAAAATCTTGTCCGGGTAAAAGATATTTTGTCCGAGCTGGAAAAGCAGGTAGGGCCGCTGGAGCGTCAGGCAGAAACAGCCAGACATTATTTACAGTTAAAGGAAGAACTGAAGATCTATGATGTCAATGGTTTTTTGATAGAAAGCTTTGATATAAAAGAGCAGCTCCGGGAACTTTCCGGGCGGGAATCGATTGTTGCTGGTGATTTAGAAGATACCAAGACTCAGGCAGAAACGATTCGGCAGGACTATGACCGGCTGGCAGAAGAGATTGCTGAACTAGATAAAAAATTATCCCAAAGCCGCCAACTGCTGAATCAGGAAAATATGAAAAAAGGCGGTTATGAAGGCCGGATCAATGTATTAAATGAACAGATTAATACGGAGCGGATGAACGCAGAGCACCTGAAAAACCGAAGAGAAGCAATCCAGGGAGAGGTGCAGGAACGTCAGAAAAAACTTCAGGAATACGATGAGGAGAAGAAGGAGCTGTCCGGGAAAGTAGATGCAGTTTTTGAACGGCAGAAGAATGCGGAAATTACATTGATGGATGCCGACATTTCCATTGAAGAGCTGGAACAAGAGATCGAAACTTCAAAAGGGCAGATTATCGAAACCTTAAATGAACGGGCTGCTGTAACGGCGAAACAGCAGCGGTATGAAACGATGCTGGAGCAGGTCAATGTGCGCCGCAGTGAAATCAGCCAGAAGCTGTTAAAAATAAAAAGCGATGAGTCCATACAGGAAGAACTGCTGAAAAAAGAACAGGAAAAGCTTGCAGACATCAGCCGCCAGGAGGAAGACTGCTGCCGTTCCCAAAAGGAGCTGGAAGAGCAGGCATTGAGAATGGAAGGAGATGTCCGCCGGATCAGCCGGAATTTAAATGAAAAGCACCAGCAATATCAGTCCGCCTATTCCCGTTTGGAGTCTTTGCAAAATCTTGCAGAACGGTATGAGGGCTATGGCAACAGCATTCGGCGAGTGATGGATGTGAGAGATCGAATCCATGGAATCCACGGTGTGGTGGCGGATTTGATTGCGACAGAAAAAAAATATGAAATTGCCATTGAAACGGCTTTAGGGGGAAGCATTCAGAATATTGTAACGGATTCTGAAGAAACAGCGAAGCAATTAATTGAATATTTAAAGAAAAATAAATATGGACGGGCAACATTCCTACCCCTTACCAGTATGAATAAAAGAGGAGGATTTCACCAGGAAAACGCTCTTTCAGAACCAGGTGTTCTGGGACTGGCGGATCAGTTGGTAAAAACCAGTTCCATATATAGGGGGCTGATTCAGCATTTGCTGGGACGGGTTGTGGTGGTGGATCAAATCGATCACGGGATCGCATTGGCTAAGAAATTTCAGTACAGCTTGCGGATTGTAACACTGGATGGGGAACTTTTAAGCCCGGGAGGTTCCATGACAGGCGGCGCCTTTAAAAACAGCAGCAACCTGCTGGGAAGAAAACGGGAAATTGAGGAATTGGAGCAGACCTGTGAAAAGATGTTAAAGGCCTCAGAAGGGCTTGAGGAAGAACTTGGAAATGCAGAAACAGCCCTTTCCAGCCTGCGTCAGCAGATTGAACAGGTAAAGGCAGATAAACAGGAGCTGAGTCTAAGACAGAATACAGTGACAATAAATATCAGCCAGGCAGAAAGCAGAAAGGCGGAGATTCAGGAATCTTCTGTAGATTTAGTTCGGGAGCATGGGCTGTTGGAAGAACAGGCCAGAGAGCTGAAAAGCAGCCAGGAACAGCTTTTGGAAACAGTTTCTTCCCTGGAGGGACAGAATGATTCTATTAACAGGAGCATTGAAGAGCTGCAGGCAAGTTTGGAGGAAAAGAAACGGGGCAGAGAGCAGTTTGCAAAAGAGTTATCAGCCGTGCAGATTGAAACGGCTCATTATCAGCAGCAGGTAACCTTTATTCAGGAAAATGTGGGCCGTATCCATGAGGAAATCCGAAAACTGAAAGAAGAGATGGAAGGGCTTTGCCAGGGACAGGAAAATTCTGATTTCGCTATTGAACAAAAGCAGCAGGAAATCCAGCAAATGAAAAACGCTATTTCCCAGTCCGAGATCCAAAGGGAATTCATTTCCGGGCAGATCGCGCAGGAAACTTGCTTAAAAGAAGAAAAGGGACAAGAGCAAAAGTCCCTGTTTGACAGGCGGGAAGCTGTCAGCCAGAGGATTAGCGCTTTGGACAAGGATCTGTTCCGGCTGCAGAATCAGAAAGAAAAGCTGGACGAGAAGCTGGAGCATCAGGTAAACTATATGTGGAGTGAGTATGAGCTGACTTACAGTACAGCAGAAAAGCTGAAAAACCCGGATCTCACCTCTCTCCCTGAAATCAGAAAACAAAGCGAGGCACTGAAAGCTTCCATAAAAGCCCTTGGCAATGTTAATGTAAATGCCATAGAAGACTATAGGGAGATTGCTCAGCGGTATGAATTCTTAAAAAACCAGCATGATGATTTAGTGGAGGCAGAAGATGTCTTAATCAAGATAATCGAAGAGCTGGATATTGGGATGCGGAGGCAGTTTCAAGAGCAGTTTGAACAGATCCGAAAGGAATTTGATAAGGTATTTCAAGAACTGTTCGGAGGCGGGCAGGGAACGCTGGAACTGATGGAAGATGAGGATATATTAGAAGCAGGGATCCAGATTATTTCCCAGCCGCCGGGAAAGAAACTGCAGAATATGATGCAGCTTTCCGGAGGAGAGAAGGCTCTCACAGCCATTGCGCTGCTGTTTGCCATTCAGAACCTGAAACCATCCCCCTTCTGCCTTTTGGACGAAATAGAGGCAGCTTTGGATGATTCCAATGTGGATCGGTTTGCAGGGTATCTCCACAAGCTTACAAAAAATACTCAGTTTATTGTAATTACACACAGAAGAGGTACAATGGTAGCTTCTGACCGTCTGTATGGAATCACCATGCAGGAGAAAGGAGTATCTGCATTAGTATCAGTAAGTTTAATCGAGTCGGATTTGGAGCAGTAGCAAAAAATCCTAAAAATTTCCAAAAAGAAAAGGAGAAGCGGCCGGATATGAGTGAAGGAAAAAAAGGCTTTTTTGGAAGGCTGGTAGAAGGGCTTGCCAAAACCAGGGATAATATTGTTTCTGGAATTGATTCGATTTTCAGCGGTTTTTCCGCAATTGATGATGATTTTTACGAAGAGATCGAAGAAACCCTGATTATGGGGGATATTGGCATTCAGACAACGATGGCCATTGTGGAGGATTTGCGCTGTAAGGTAAAAGAACAGCATATTAAGGAACCATCCCAATGCAAGGAAGTGCTGATTGAAAGTATGAAGAAGCAGATGAATTTGGGAGAAAATGGGTATGAGTTTGAGCACAAAACCTCAGTTGTACTGGTAATTGGCGTAAATGGAGTAGGGAAAACCACCTCTGTAGGAAAGCTGGCAGGCCAGCTAAAAGAACAGGGGAAAAAAGTAGTGCTGGCAGCAGCAGATACCTTCCGTGCCGCTGCTATTGAACAGTTGACGGAGTGGGCCAACCGGGCAGGTGTGGAGATTATTGCCCAGCAGGAAGGTTCTGACCCGGCAGCAGTGATTTATGATGCAGTAGCAGCCGCTAAATCCCGAAAAGCAGATGTTTTAATCTGTGATACAGCAGGGCGGCTTCATAATAAGAAGAATCTTATGGAGGAGCTGAAAAAAATTAACCGGATTATTGATAAGGAGTATCCGGATGCTTACCGGGAAACGCTGGTAGTGCTGGATGGAACGACCGGGCAAAATGCCATGGTCCAGGCCCGTCAGTTTATGGAAGTTGCAGAGATTACAGGGATTATCCTGACGAAATTAGACGGCACAGCAAAGGGGGGAATTGCAGTAGCAATTCAGTCGGAGCTGGGGATTCCGGTGAAATATGTGGGAATTGGGGAGAAAATTGACGATTTACAGAAATTCAATGCAGATGATTTTATTAATGCATTGTTTCAGGTGAAGTAGGAGGACAAAAAGATGGACAAGTTATCACTGGAAAAATTTGAAGAAGCAAGTGAAGCGGTAGGCAGGGTCATTCAGGAAACAAAATTAGTTTACAGTGAGTACTATTCAGCGCTGACCAAAAATAAAGTGTATTTTAAGCCGGAGAATATGCAGTATACCGGCGCATATAAAGTACGGGGAGCTTATTATAAAATCAGCACGCTGACAGAGGAAGAAAAGGGAAGGGGGCTGATTACAGCTTCTGCCGGAAACCATGCCCAAGGTGTGGCATATGCGGCAAAGCTGGCAGGGGTGCAGGCTACGGTAGTTATGCCGACTACCACGCCGTTAATCAAGGTAAACCGGACCAAAAACTATGGCGCAGAGGTTCTGATGGAGGGAGATGTGTTCGATGAGTCCTGTGCCTATGCGTTAAACCTTGCTCAGGAAAAGGGACATACGTTTATCCATCCCTTTGATGATTTGGAGGTGGCCACAGGACAGGGAACCATTGCAATGGAGATCATTAAAGAGCTGCCTACTGTAGACTATATTCTTGTTCCCATTGGCGGCGGCGGCTTATGCACTGGCGTAGCCACGCTGGCAAAGCTTCTGAATCCAAAGATTAAAGTGATTGGGGTAGAACCTGCAGGGGCTGCCTGCATGAAAGCTTCTCTGAAAGCCGGGGAGGTGGTTTCCCTGCCGGAAGTTGTTACCATTGCAGACGGCACGGCGGTAAAGCGCCCGGGAGAAAAACTGTTCCCATATATCCAGGAGAATGTGGATGATATTATAACAGTAGAGGATTCGGAATTAATCGTGGCCTTTTTGGACATGGTGGAAAACCATAAGATGATAGTAGAAAATTCCGGCCTTCTTGCAGTGGCAGCCCTTCGCCATATGAATGTGGAAAAGAAGAAGATCGTATCTATTTTAAGCGGCGGAAATATGGATGTCATTACCATGGCCTCTGTAATCCAGCATGGACTAATCCAGAGGGATCGGATTTTTACCGTATCGGTACTTCTGCCGGATAAGCCTGGCCAGTTAGCTGCTGTATCAGCGCTTCTTGCCAAAGAGCAGGCAAATGTAATTAAGCTGGAGCACAACCAGTTTATCAGCATTAACCGGAACGCGGCTGTAGAGCTGAGAATTACCATGGAAGCTTTTGGCACAGAACATAAGAATGGAATAGTGGCAGCATTAAATGACGGCGGATACCGCCCGAAGCTTGTAAAATCAAAGGGAATTTACAGCGAATAAGGTAATGTGGGGGGAAATATACGAAAAGGCGGGGATGGATATGGGACTTTATCAACTAAGAAAGCCTCTTGAGCAGAATGTACACTATTTTTTAAAATGGATTATAATATCCTGCCTGATTGGATGTGTGGGCGGAGTGATTGGCGGCTTTTTTGCAAAATGTGTCATTTGGGCTACTGATTTCCGCCAGGGGCATGACTGGACCTTGTATCTGATGCCTGTTGCGGGTCTTATGATTATCAGTCTTTACCATGTGTTTCATGAAGAGAAAAATAAGGGAACCAATATGGTAATCGAGGCAATTTCTTCTGATAAAGAAGTGAGCTTTGCTACAGGTCCGTTAATTTTTGTTTCCACAATTCTGACTCATTTTGTAGGCGGATCTTCGGGAAGAGAAGGGGCTGCCCTTCAGCTTGGAGGCAGCATCGGGAATGCTGCCGGACATTTGATCCGCCTGGATGATAAAGACCGGAAAATAGCAGTTATGTGTGGAATGAGCGCAGTATTTGGCGCATTGTTTGGCACTCCCGTTGCGGCAGGGATTTTCTCCATGGAGGTAGTCCGTGTGGGAGTGATGTACTATGCAGCCCTGGTTCCCTGCCTGTTTTCTGCATTTTTAGGGGCCGGGATTTCAGGCTGGATGGGAATCGAAGCAGAAAGTTACCAGATACTGGGACTTCCTAAGTTTGATTTGCCAATGGCTGCTTATATGGTGCTTTTAGGAATTATGTGTGCATTTGTAAGCATTGGTTTCTGTATGATGCTCCATCAGTCCGAAAAGCTGTACCGAAAACGGTTTGAAAATCCTTACATCCGGATTTTAGCAGCCAGCGGTATTTTTATTGCACTTACACTTTTATCCGGCACTAGGGATTATAACGGCGGAGGACTGCAGTTAATTGAAGAAGCGATGGAAGGCCATGTCCGGTATGAAGCATTTCTAATGAAAGCATTGTTTACGGCAGCCGCATTGGGAGCAGGATTTAAAGGAGGCGAAATTGTTCCTACTTTATGTATCGGATCTACCTTTGGCTGCATGACAGGGCAAATCATGGGAATATCCCCATCATTTTCAGCGGCATGCGGGATGGTTGCATTGTTTGTAGGGGTAACCAACTGCCCGATTTCAACAATGATGATTGCTCTGGAGTTATTTGGCGGCGACGGCCTTTGGTTTTTTGCCATTGTGATCAGCGTAACCTTTACCTTATCTGGGTATTATGGTCTTTACAGCAGCCAGCGGTTTGCCTATTCAAAAACCAGCAATGAGTTTATAGACCGAAAATCCAATAAATAATCTATCGTTTGTTGCAGCAGACTAATTATGGTTTGTCTGGAAACAATAAAAGCAAATTTGCAGAGGAGAGGAATATTATGAAAAAATGGATGATTTTAGCAGCAGTTGGAGTGTTAGCCATCAATATGGCAAGTTGCAAGCCAGGGGGAGGAGAATCAAAGGGAAATGAAACGGAAACTTCCCAGGTGAATGAGAGCAGCCAGGCAGAGGCCGGGCAGGAAACTTCCGGAGATGGCGCCGAAACTGTCGGCGAAGAAATACCAAATCCATTTCAAGAGCTTGAAGGTCCTGAGGGATTAAAAGAGCTTGGACTGAATATGGAAGCGCCGGAAAATGCCTCCAATATACAGTACATTTCCATCAGCGGGGAAATTGGGGAAGTGTTTTTTGAATTAGACGGACATCGTTATTCCTATCGTGGGGCAGCCCATGCAGAGGAATTTTCCGGGATTTTTGAAGAATTCGAACAGGAAACCACTGCCCTTTCTGATTGTGGTGCAGATGAGGATTTAATTGTAAAAACAACAGTCAGCGGCGGACGCCTTGCCAGTTGGTCAAAAGGCGGGGCAAAGTATACCTTATATACAGCGGATGCTGTAGAAGATGAAGTTATTTTTGAGTTATGTATTTCATTAATCGGTAAAAATTAGAAGAAAAATCGAACCTGGACCAAATAATCCTGAAAATAGAGGAGGAAATGCCAGTGGCTTTATATGATTACAGCCGTGCATTAAAATCTGGAAGAAAGCAGTATCAGCTATCTTTGGTAAAAGGGGCGTATCCCTATTTGCCGGTGCTGGATGATATTCTTTCTTACACAGATATTGTATCTGAGGTAAATCTGGGATTAGTGGATATCCCGCTAAGCCGTATTGTCGGAACGAAAACAAAGGGCAGAACAAATGCGTTTGCCAGCAATTTTATGCCGCTTCTTGCGGAAAAGACAGAGTTTGGGGCAAAATGGGCAGCTCTTTATGATTCCCAGATGGAGGAAGGCAT
>JAAWIS010000113.1 GCA_022796475.1 Lachnospiraceae bacterium
GAAAGCCCACAAAAAGCAGCAATGAGGGAAATGATGCGCAGCTATCTCAAAGAGAATGACATCAGCATTAAAAACGGAACGGATGTGAATGCCGTCATGCGCGACATGATGTCCGTGATTTTGGAGGATGTGCTGGATGAAGAGCTGGATCAGGAGCTTGGCTATTCAAAGTACGATTACCGGAACAAGGAAACCAGCAACAGTCGTAACGGGCATTCTAAAAAAACCATGCATACCAGCTATGGCGACATGGATGTTGCAATCCCGCGCGACCGAAACGGCGAGTATGAACCCCAGCTCATTAAAAAATACCAGAATACCGTAACGCAGGACATGGAGGAAAAGATTCTTTCTATGTATGCAAAAGGCATGACAACCGGCGATATAGAATCCCACATGAAGGAACTTTATGACATGGATATATCCGACAGCACGATCAGCCGGATCACGGACAAGATACTTCCCATCGTCAGGGAGTGGCAGGAACGCCCGCTGGAAGAAGTCTATGAGGTCGTATTTATGGATGCCATCCATTACCATGTCCGCAGTGAGGGGCGCATTGTAAAACGTGCTGTCTATATAGCCCTCGGTATTGACATGAACGGGAGAAAGGACGTCCTGGGAATGTATGTTGGCGAAAATGAAAGTGCTAAATTCTGGCTTTCCATCATGAATGGCCTGAAAAACCGCGGTGTGGAGGACATCCTGATCGCCTGCGTGGACGGGCTTTGCGGCTTCCCCCAGGCCATAGGGGCTGTATACCCGCAGACGGAGATCCAGCAGTGCACATCCACCAGATCCGCAGCTCTACGAAATTTGTGTCCTATAAGGACATCAAAAAGTTGATGTCAGACTTAAAGCGCGTATACGCTGCCCCGACCGAGGAGAGCGCCCAGGAGGAGTTGGAACTGTTCCGAGACAAATGGGACGCCAAATACCCGAAAATCTACAAGTCCTGGCATGACAACTGGGCAACCCTGTCCACTTATTTCAAGTATCCGGAAGCGGTCAGGCGGCTGATTTATACGACGAATGCGATCGAAGGGTTCAACCGGCAGCTTCGAAAAGTAACCAAATCCAAAACCGTGTTCCCCACCGACGACAGCCTTTAAAAAATGCTGTACCTGGCAACGATGGACATCACAAAGAAATGGACGGGCCACCGCCAGGACTGGGGGCAGATCCATTCCCAGTTGGAGATTTATTTTGAGGAGCGCTTATCTGGCAGAAATCTGTAAAGGAGATTTTTAACGGGCAGTATTGACAGGGATAAAATTCCTTGTATAATACAGACAAGGGCAGAACCAGAATACCGGCTCTGCCCGCTTACAACTATTCATAAATCTTATGTCAGTTTTTTGGATTTACACAAAACCTGAAACGGTCTCTTTAAATTTTCCATATGTAACTCATCAGATTTTTTTTTGCAATTCTCCATATTTTCCCTCCAACTCGTTTCGCCGGAATTGTCCCATCGTTCAACAGTCTGTAAAATAAATTCTTCCCAATTCCCAAAATTTCCATAGCCTCCTGTGGGGTAAGTATATCTGGGTATTCTTCTAACATTTCAACAATCCTCCTTTTTGTGTTGTGATAGTTTATTTTATGCCTTATCTGGTTGTTTCTGTAAAAAAAGACATATATTATTTCTTTGTGTCAATGCATAGATTCTGGAAGATTCAGTGATTTTCGGAACGGACTGGCAAATGCCATGAAACAAAATTTTCTGGGATAAACTGCGCCCACAAAGGAAGGAGGAAGAAATTATGCATCTGGAACAAATCATTTCTATTATCAAGATTGTACTGGAAGGACTGCTGTCGGTAGTTGTTGTTCTTGTCTGGTAAAGGAAGGAGGAGCTTATGGAATTTGAAATGCAAACTTCTGGCAGTGACATGACGGTACAGGATAATGCTAGATGGGAAAGGAACTGTCGGATGGCAAAGGAAGTCGCCACTGTGCTTGTAGCAGTGGCAGGGATTATTGGAATTGCTGTTGAGTATGCAAATGAAAAAAGGAAGGAGTGATGTATTATGGCAGCAGAAGTGGAAAGTATGTTTTATGTCCGAAAAGCCCCTTGGCATGGATTGGGTACAAAGGTAGAGGATGCGCCCACATCAGAGGATGCGTTGGAACTGGCAGGGTTGAATTGGGATGTCATGCAGGAAAAAATCTACACTGGGAATGGGAACATAGTAAATGACTATTACGCCAATATTCGCAGTTCTGACCATAAAGTGTTAGGTGTAGTGTCAGGTCGTTACCAGATTGTGCAGAACAGGGATGCGTTTGCATTCACGGATGAGCTTCTCGGGAAAGGTGTCCAATATGAGACGGCTGGGTCACTGAAAGGGGGGAGGAAAGTATGGATTTTGGCAAGACTCCCCAGACAATACCGTTTGGTGGAGGATAAGGTCATGCCTTACCTGGTGTTTAGCAATTCCCACGATGGCTCCGGTTCTATCAAAGTGGCAATGACGCCTGTTCGCGTGGTCTGCCAGAACACGCTTAACTTTGCGCTGGATAATGCGAGCCGGCTCTGGTGCGCAAACCATACAGGCGATATGGGGGCAAAAATGGAGGATGCACGAATGACGTTGTTCATGGCAGAGAACTATATGAACGAGCTTTCCAAGGCGTCAAAGAAACTGGACCGGAAAAAAGTGAGCGACGCGACAGTGGAAGAATACATTAAGCTGTTGCTCCCGATTGCTGCGGATGCCACCGAAACTACGGAACGGAATGTGAAGAAGCTGCGCATGGACTTAAAGAATCGCTATTACCTTGCACCAGATCTGGCAGGCGTGGGGAAGAACGGCTACCGCTTTGTCAATGCGGTGTCTGATTTTGCAACCCATGCAAAGCCGCTTCGGGAAACGGCAACGTATAAGGAAAACTTGTTCTTAAAGACTATGGAAGGGAACCCATTAATTGACAGGGCTTACCAGTTGGTGTGTGCTGCCTAATACCATATGTTGAAGTTGGGGATAGTAAAGCCAGTTATGGCTTTTTGCTATCTCCATTATTTTTTTGTTGGAGTGCAGGAGTATGCACAGGGAGGGGGAAGGGTGAAAGAAAAAAAGAAGAAAGGACAAAATGCAAACACACATCTTTCACCCTTTGTGTTTGCGCCTCAAATGAAAATGCAAGCATTTTCGCTTGAGGCTTGGTGCAAATTATGTACGAGAAAATAGCAACAGCGTGGATGGCTCGTGAAGAATGGCTGAAGCTCCGCAAGACAGGGATTGGCGGCTCGGATGCAGGGGCAATTTGCGGTCTAAATCCATACAGCAGCCCTATGAAGGTGTTTCGGGACAAGACAGCGGAGGAAGCGGAGGAGCCGGATAATGAAACTATTCGGATTGGGAATGATTTGGAGCAGTATGTAGCAGGGCGTTTTATGGAGGCTACTGGGTTAAAGGTACGGCGTTCCAATTATATGTACCGTAGTAAGGAACATCCATATATGATTGCGGATGTTGACCGTCTAGTAGTTGGCGAGGATGCAGGATTGGAATGTAAAACAGTCAGCGCCTACAATGCCGATAAATGGGCGGATGGCAAGATTCCGCCCCACTATGCTATGCAGTGTTACCATTACATGGCGGTTACGGGAAAGCGTACCTGGTATATAGCGGCAGTCATTTTGGGGCGTGAATTTGTCTACCATAAGCTGACGTGGGAAGAATCCCTGATACAACAGTTAATTGAAGCGGAGGGGCAATTCTGGAATAATCATATTATGGAGCATATAATTCCTGCCCCTGATGGTTCCAAAGTATGCGATTTTGTTTTGGAGCAGTATTTCCATACTGCAAAAAAAGCAAGTGCAATTGAACTTGTGGGCTTTGATGATAAGCTGGCACGCAGGGAGGAGATCCTTGCAAGTATTGAGGAACTGCAGTTGGAGCAGAAGCAGATTGAACAGGAGATCAAGCTGTTCATGCAGGATAACGAGCTGGCATCAAATGGGCAATACAGGGTATTGTGGAGCAATGTAGACACTATGAGACTTGACACGAAGCGGATGAAGCAGGAGCGGCCGGAAATCTATAAGGATTATGCAAAGGTGACATCCTCACGCAGATTTCAAATTAAGGCGGCATAAAACATCTAAAAGCAGGAAGGACATAAGGTTTTCCTTGCTTCTTTTCGTGTGTGGTGTATAAATGAAAAATCAGCGGAAGCAGTACGCATCTGGCACAGCAGGCAGGAAAAGAAACTTTCCTGCCCAATGAAAAAAGAAAGGAATGATTCTATGGAAAATCATGCAATCCGGCTTTTGAAAGCAAATGAAATTGAGTGCAGAGTGTCTATTGTGAAAGAGAATGGGATTAGCCTGCTGCTTTACAAGGATGCAAGGGTAGACCAGCGGATTCTTGACGAAACGTTCGGCTTGTTCGGCTGGACAAGGAGCCACCAGTGTATAGACGGGAACCTTTACTGCACGGTGGAGATTTATGATAAGGAAACTGGGGAATGGGTCGCCAAGCAGGATGTGGGCACAATGGGATATGCGGAAAAGGAGAAATCGCAGGCTTCGGATTCATTTAAGAGGGCGTGCTTCAACTGGGGGATTGGCAGGGAATTATATACTGCCCCGTTTATCTGGGTTCCGGCAGCAGATGTATCAGTTAAGAGAACTGGGGATAAGTTATACTGCAGCGATCATTTTTCGGTATGCTCCATTACATATAATGAGGACAGGGAAATTGTGGGACTGACAATCGTCAATGATTCCAATAAAGGGCAGGTGGTGTATGAGCTTAGAGAAAAAGCAGAAAAGCCAAAGAAAAGTGCAGATGCCAAAGGAAACAGACCGCGTAGCGGAGCTTCTACATCCAATGGCAGCGCATTATCCGATACACAGATGCAGTACCTGGAAAAAGAATTGCAGCGGACAGGCGTTGAAATGGAAGCTGTACAGGAAAGGTACAAAATAAAAAACCCAGATTCCATATCGGATGAGCTGTATAGGAAAATTATGGCAGCACTGGCAAAAACAAAGTCAAAAGCGGCATGATATTAGGAGGGGTCATGATGGGCAATAAAGAATTTACAGAAAAAATAGCAAAGATGGTGGAAAGTAGGCTCGACAGTGCAGAGGTTCATGTGCATAATGTCAAGAAAAATAATGGTGTTTATTTTACTGGACTTTCCATTCGGGAAGAGGGTTCCAATATTTCTCCTTGCATCTATTTGGAAGGTTTTTATTCTGGGTATGAAAATGGGGATAAAAATATGGAGGCCATTGCAGGGGAAATTATCTGCCTTCACCGTAAAAACGGGGTAATACATAGTTTTGATGTTTCCCTGTTTACTGAGTATCGCCGTGCCCGCCCCATGTTGCGCGGGCGGCTGATTAACACGGAACGGAATACAGAACTTTTAAAAGACGCACCCCATAGGAAATTTTTTGACTTGTCCCTTGTCTATTATGTGGAGATACCCCATATGGATAGACAGGAAGTGGGAAGCATACTGGTACAGGACTGGCATATGCAGCTATGGGAGATAACGGAACAGGAATTATACAGACAAATTATGGAAAACATGGCAGAAACAGATCAGGCATCTATCCTGAATATGGCAGATATTTTTGCAGATATGCATGGTTTTAATCCAGATAGCCCGCCAGAAAAAAATATTCCTATATATATTTTGACAAACCAGAGGAATTGGAATGGGGCCGTCCAGATATTAAACAGGAAAGCGTTGAAAGATGCAGCAGTTTTATTCGGCTCGGATTATTATATCCTCCCATCCTCCATTCATGAAACGATTTTAGTTCCAGTGGGGGAGCAAACAGGCACGGCATGGGAACTGACGCAAATTGTGCAGGAAGTGAACCAAACGGAAGTGCTGCCAGAAGAGTTCCTGTCCTCCCATGTCTACCGGTATTGTGTGGACAAAGGGAAGTTACAGATTGCAGCGTGAACGAAAGTACAGGGCATACTGCCGCACAAACAGGGGCAAGGCGTTGTCGTTGTGAAAAGTGGGGCTGCGTGAAGGGGTCATTTTAGGTAGTGCATAAACATTCGGTATATGCTAATTTCAGGGTAAAGTTGAAATGGGGAATATACAGATTATTTGAAATACCACCAGAAACCATATCCATATTTTGACGGTTTCTGGTGGAAGTATTGGAGTTAAAAATTACTATGCAATTTAGGAGAGTTTCTTTTTTTTAGTTTAGAGTAATTATCAGTATGTTTGTGGCAGCAACAGCTTTTAGGACGGGCAAGTTTATAAAAAAAAGGTTTCTTGCAATCAGGATATTTGCAGGTGCTGACTCCATATTCATTTAGCATCTCTGCAGTTATCAGGAAAAGGCTTTGCAGAAGGCAGGATGATTGATAGGTAAATAGATATTCTTTAGGGCAATTGTGAGAATTTTTTTGCAGGGATGCCTTATATTTCTCGTATTCACCTGATGACAGTTCATCTTCATCAAATAGTTTTAACTCAAAATGAATACTTTCTGTGTATGTATTGATGGTTTCCATAATCAAATTTTTCCCTATTACAGATATAAGCTTTATAAGTATTGCATTGGAAAGAAAAGCATCCTTATTTGTAAAGGATAGATTTAATGTGCCGTCTTTGTCAAAAGAAAAGTTACAATATTGGCAAATAGAATAAAGCAAATAGGATAAGTTACTATAATCAAATGTTGCGGTGTCATCATAAAATGTATCTGAAAATTCTATATGAACTTCAACAACAAGTGGATTTATTTTAAAATGCTTTGGCGGGGAAAAGGTTGGAATATCGGATTCATCCTTTAACTCTGGTGGGGCGGCAGGAATATTTTTTATTGCCTTATAATTTTCAGTGGCCAATTTAGAAAATGCAGATGCAAATGAACGTAACATATTCGAAGAGAACGCTCCCGGAGAGCTTTGAAAGGCATTGTGGTAGTGGAACGCAAATCTGGATAAAGGGGTCGGACCATCTATGATTGGATTTGCTATTATTTTGGGTGCGTCTTTGATAATATATGGTTGGAATAACAAGGTGAGGAAATTTCCAAGCATTTTTGTTGCATTTTGTTCTTCATCATAGCCGTCCCCTTTTTGATGATACAATGAAATCTCTGTGGAAAGGCTGAAAATATTTTTAAGCAGTTCCACAAAAAATTTGAAAAAATATTTTTGAAGTGCAATGCCGGATGTAAAGGGGGAGATCAGAAGATTGGTTTCTGGCGAAATTAGCCTTCCGCAATAAGTAGGTTTTTCGGGGTCATTTAAGGTATTTACTAGTAAACCATAGGAGCGGTGGAAATCCAAAATTTCCTTTTCGTTGTCAGGGTTTAACTCAAGGATTGCCCGCATAATTTCTTCTCTGTCGCCTGGGGTGTCAAAGCGGTAATATCTGGGGTTGTTATCAGATGCAGCTTGGTAAATGTAAGCGGAATCGGAAGATGTTTTAATTTCATATTTTCCAGGGTATATTTTGACGTAATGTTTCATGTGCTGTTCCTTCTTTAAAATGTCTACAAAATTTAAATGTACGAGTAGATATAAAATGCTTATAATGGAATTGTAAAGCAAAGGAAACCCACTGGCAAGGAGTTTTTTTAGGAGGACAGACTATGAAAGTAAAAACACTCATTACCTTTGACATCCAGCAGCAGGAAATTTGGGGCAAAGGGCTTAGAAATCGGAGAAATGCAAATTTTATTTTACTTGCACAAATACCAGACACTGGAATCTTATACGCAGCTACGATTGAAAGTGAATTATCAGAGCGGTATAAAAAAAACCAGCATGAGATGGTGGAAAAAATTACTTTAGTGAAGGGAAAAGAAAATAAGAAAAAGTTTTTACAAGTGAAGCTAATGAATGGGGAAGAGCTAAATTTGAAAAATGAAGATTATTTTTTGCTGATTCATGCACCTAATCAGGAAACGGGCGACGAAGATTATGTATTGGTTTTTAATATGCCAGAAATGTTAGGAGAAGGCGCACATTACCAGGTTTTCCTGTCTGATGCAGAAAGTGGGAATGCGATAGGTCTATTTTGGTTATTGAAGGAATTTATTCCTCTGGACGAGGGAGGAACGATGGCATCATGAAAAAATTACAAAATATGGAAAAGCTCAAAAATAATGCTGGCGTTTACGCCCATATACAAGGATTGAACCGTGAAGGGAGGGAAAATTGTGATTTACCCACAGATATTCATGTAACTTTGAAAAGGAATGCGATTGAACTTCCATTAAATCAAGGTATTTACAAGGCAATTCAACAGGGACGAGCCGAGAGACAGTTATTGGATATTGGAAAAAAGAACACCAACAGCAAAAAAATACAATCAAAAACAGTAGACGAGGCGTTACGCCAATATTCAGACGAAAAAGTGACAACACAGATATTGAGGAGTGTATCAGACTGGTTTTGTGAGATATTTAATTTTATTTATATTGATGGTGGGGCATTATATGTTTACGTTGATGACTATTTCCGCTTGTTTTCTTATGCGTATGCCAGGAGGTTTTTTGTAATGGCATTTCGGGAATATGATGTTAATTATGCATTTCATTCTTCCGATTACAAAGAGCTGGTCCATCAACTGCAAGCGCAGCCACAGATTATGAGACGGCAGGAAGACTGTCAGACAAATGTGGACATCGTTTTATTTGAAGATGGCGCATTTGATGCGAGAAAAGGGTATATGCGAGAACCCAGGAAGGAGGATTTCCAATTCTCCAGAATCGTTTTTCCTTTGAAATGGGGCATATGGTATGAGCCAAGGCATGAAGCGAGGGATTTTGTACAGAAATTTTGCAGGTATGATGGTGTTGTGGAAAGCTATTTATGGGAACTTATCGGTTATTTGTTAAGCGGCTACCAGAAAAAAATTCTCGTGATGTTCATTGGTCCAAGCAATTCAGGAAAATCTACGCTTGCCAATATGGTTCGCCGGATTTGTGGCTCGGATGCATGTGTCGCATTAGGGATTAAGGAGCTGTCAGGAAGTTTTAACCTTGCAGAATTACAGGGGAAGAGACTCTGCATAGATTCCGAAATGGATGCAAGCACATGGAATGCGAAAGACATCAGTCTGCTCAAAAAAGTGGTTGGAAACGATTTGCTGCAAGGCAACCGTAAATTTGAACAGCAGTTTTATTTCCAATGCCAGACAAAATTCTTATTCTGCAGTAATAATAAGATAAGGCTTCAAAGCGATGAGGATATGGTTTCATTACTTAATCGTATAAAAGTCTTTGAACTGAAGGAGTCAATCCCTTTGGAAGAACAGTGTTACGATATGGATAAAGTATTGGACGAAAACCGAATATATTTTTTGCAGGAGGCCATGAAAGGATTGTGCCGGTTAGTGGAAAATAATTTTCAGTTCAGCGTTGACATACCTGCGGAAAATTTTGTGGAAAACGTTGGCTGTTCAGGTGATGTAAGGAGTGTACAGGATTTTGTGGATGCCTGTTGTGAATTGGGGACGGAGTATCAGGTAACAGTGACGGATTTATACGATTCATATAAAGATTTTACAACAGATAATGAGATGGGTCAAGTCAGCGCTAAAAGGTTTTCGGGTTTTCTTGTGGAGAATTATGAGGTGGTTCGCGGCAGAACGAGTAAAAGCCGTTTTTTTAAGGGAATCCGTCTTGTGACGGATGACAAATGACACTTTTTTAATTTTGGATTTTGGAATGGAATTGTCTGGTTAGCAGTAAATACATAGATGATTTGAAGTCAAAACAATCTGTCATCTGTCATACTTGAGAAGTGTTTGGCTGGGCGTTTGTTTGTGGATTTTATGAACATATTGTTTTGATGTAGGATAAAAAAGGAAAGGAGTTTTAGCATGGGGAACATCATGAACTGGGACGATACTATTTGGGCACAAAAGGAGTTAGAGCGGAAAGAGGCAAAGGAACCATTAAAGGAATTAGGGCAGCCAAAAGACAGAAAAGATTCGGACCAAAACTCAAAAGTTGAGAAAAAGCCGGAAGTTCCAATCTGGTATAAGGTGAACCTGACGCTGGAGGAAACGGCAGCGTATTTTGGAATTGGCATCAATAAATTGCGCGAGATAACAAATGAAAAGGACTGCAATTTTGTTCTTTTCATTGGCAGGAAACGACTCATCAAGCGTCGCCAATTTGAGGAATACCTAGCACAGCGTTGCGTGATTTGATTTCAGGAAATTTACACGACAAACGCATGAATGAATAAATTATGAACATTTCATCCATTTTTTGGTATAATCAAAGAAAAAAGGATGGATTTGTTCATGAAAG
>JAAWIS010000114.1 GCA_022796475.1 Lachnospiraceae bacterium
AAACGGGAAGGGCTGATGCAGCAAAGCCGAGCCAAGTCTTCAATCCGGATATCTTCCGCATAGTGCTCATGAATAAAGTCAAACACAAGTTTCAGCCGCTGACTTCCAATGCTTTCCCCCTCCTTCTGGCGGGTGTTGGGATGGGAGATAACAAGCTGAACAAGATGAAACAGCAGGGATTTGATTTCCAATTCATATCCAGGCTGTTTTTTTGTGTGTACATCAGAAAGGGAAGAAAATGTCTGTTCCATATTCAGATAACAACTATCCTTAGGAGTAATCACATGGGGAAGCAGCAGGGAGCCATTCATAAGTGGTGAAAAATACAGCAGTGTGCAGATATCCGCAGAGGAGCTGCCCAGAAGGTTAAGGTGAAACACAAAAGAGTCTGAAACCATGCTGCCTTGAAAAGGGATTTTTCCAGTGTGGAGAAGGCCGGGAGGAATACAGATAATATCTCCCTGGACAGCATGATATTCCTGCAGATCAATTGTATAAATGGCCTGACCTGATTTGATTTTTGTAAATTCCATTTCCGGATGCCAGTGAACAGAAAACTCAGGAGATAAGGGAGAGAGGACTGTCGTATACCGTTCCAAAGGGAACAAGGTACTGCCGTGTACAGCCTTTTCTTTTAAATTCGATTCGTTCTTATGATTCTCAAGTTGGCGGCTCATCATATGCTTCCTTCCTGTTTTGTATGCTTCCTAATCCCATTTCTATGTGCGGTCAGTGCTTTAATAGTTTTCTTTCCTCATTATATGTGGGAAGAGAAGGGAAGTCAATATTGTTATAGATGAAGGGCTTATGTACAGAAAAATCATGATATTTTATTAAATTAGATGCTTATAATTAAATTATGTTAACTAATTAATTTACATAATTGAATTATGTAAATTAATTGCAGCAGAAAAATTCCATAGCCTGACTTCTGCTTCTAAAGGTCTGCCCTCAGCAGACAAAGGGATACAAGCCTTGAGTACTGTATTATTGGAGGCTGGCGGTGCTATTGCGTCAATACAGATGAAACAGATACTGTGACAGAATGGGATAAAAGATAACATAAAGAATCCTGCTCTGAAGGAATCTTTTTAATTCAATTGACGACAGGCAGATTCTCCATTTATAATTTATCATAGCAGTTAATAAAAATTGACTTAGGGTATTCTCACGGAATCAGGAAAAGAGATGACAGGAGTATCCCAAAATTCAGGGGGCAAGTATGAAAAAAACAGTATTAGCATTATGGATTGCAATTTCAGTAGCAGCAGTTTCTCTGATCGGCATTTGGGCCTTTGCCTGGTATTATTTTATTTATCAGGGAAACAGCAGGGGAGGAAGCCATGGATCTGCTGGAGAAGAAAGGGAGGTTTCCTCCGTCTACTCAGGCGGTGAGCTTGCAGGGACAGTGAAAGATGCAGATACAGGGGATCCGATTGTTGGAGCATCTGTTCAATGGCAGCTTGAGGAATATGCTTCGTCTGTGTCCACAGACGGAGCAGGAGGGTTTCTCATATCTGATTTGGAACCTGGCGAATACAGGCTCCGGGTAACAATGGAAGGTTATCGGGACAGCAGCAGAATGCGGATAACGGTAGACGAAGACACTACCACAGTTCTGCTGGATGATATCCTGCTGAAGCGGGAGGTGGATTTTTATCAGTACTTAAGAGAAGTCCATATCCCGGAGGCAGGCAGTGCTTCCAGACAAAGCCTTACAGTAGGAAATACGCTGAACATGGAGAGTATGGGACAGCTTTTACAGCCAGTGGGCGGGCTTGGATTTTTAAGCGGAGATGTGAGGGATTATGACGGTGATGGTGAAAAAGAATTAATTGTAATCGATACTGTCTGCACTATGATGGGAGAAACGGATCTTGGCCGGTTAGGGTTTCACAAAGGAGATGAAGCCTGCTTTGCGCTGGAGCTTTCTCTGTATGGCGATGTAAACGGACAGGTACAGTGTTTGGATTCGGTTTATATCACAGAGATCGATAAACAAAGCTGGGGACCGATGATATTTGGCGTGCAGGAGCAGGAGGGAATCTTTTATTTTTATGGATATAGTTGTATGGAAGATATCGTTACTTATGGCAGCCGGCCCTTTACCATCTATCATGTAGAGGAGAAAAAGTTGGTAATGGACTATATAGGCGGCTCAATTGGCTGGGGGCAGGGCCACTATGAAGGAGATGCCAATGCAGCCCTTGGTACGAGAGATTTATCAATACTGGATACGCCCTTGGAATACGTATATAATTGTCTGATACAGTTTCAGGCTTCACCAGAAGAAGTGCAAAATAAGCTGGAAGGCAGTATTTTTACCTGTATCACCATGGAACCGATAGGAAACAGCATTCAGTATCAGGCCGCAGACTATACTTACATTTGGGAAATCCTGGAGGAAGGTGAGGCTGCCATAAGAGAGCGCCGTCCGGATATTCCAAAGGAGTATCAACAGCCAAAACAGGCGCCAGGAATAGAAGAAATGGCAGATCAGTGGATCTATGAGATTTCCGCAGCTTCCGGAGTTCCCTTAACAAAGACTGCCAAGGATGTGAGGGAGGATGTCTGCATGATTACTTATCAATCTGACAACAGCACCATGGTAAGGATTACCTTTGATCAGGCCACTCAAAGCCGCAAGGCATTAATGGTCAGTTCTTCCGGTGGCAACAGAAGCCAGGAGTGGACCGCCTTAAAGGATGCCTGCTTGTCGTTACCGGAGTTTGGAATTGATCAAAATGCCTTTGCAGAATACTTTGGCAACTGCAGTTTTAACTTAGGAAATAAAGAAAGCGGCGGTGTAACGGTGTTTGTGGGAAATGCAGGAACCTGCGTGCTGAATATCTGGTGGTAAAAAAGCAGGTATATTTTTCGCAATAGGGATAACATTACGAAAAGGATGTTTGTCACTGTGGATTGGGATTATATTTGTTTTTTGGCCAGTCAGACAGGTTTTGTGAATTTCTTTTCACTGTAGCAGTATTGTGTTAAAAAATGCAATTTTTGTAGAAGATAATCCTGAATTTCAGATGTATAATAACACAATCATAGAAAAAGTGCCATGCACGGAACGGAGGATAACATGAAGAAAAAATGGTGGCATGGGAAGGCAGCTTACCAGATTTATCCGAAAAGCTTTTGCGACAGCAATGGGGATGGAATCGGGGATCTGCAGGGGATTATCGAAAAGCTGGACTATTTAAAAGATCTGGGAATTGATATTGTTTGGATTTCACCAATTTATCAATCGCCTTTTGTAGACCAGGGATATGATATTTCAGACTATTACGCCCTGGATCCGGCGTTTGGAACTATGGAAGATATGGATATGCTGCTGGCGGAGGCAAAAAAACGGGACATTAAGATTATTATGGATTTGGTAGTGAACCACTGTTCTGATCAGCATGAGTGGTTTAAGAAGGCAGCAGAAGATCCTTATGGAACCTATGGGAAATATTTTTACATTATGGAGGGCAAAGACGGAAAGGCGCCTTGCAATTGGCGCTCCTACTTTGGCGGAAGCGTGTGGGACAAACTGCCGGGCCATGATAATTTATATTATCTTCATATGTTTGCTAAGGAACAGCCGGATTTAAATTGGGAGAACCCAGAGCTTCGGGAAGAAATCTATAAGATGATCCGCTGGTGGTTAAAAAAAGGTGTGGCAGGATTCCGGCTGGATGCGATTATCAACATTAAAAAAGATCTGCGGTTTCAGGATTTCCCGGCTGATCGGGAAGACGGCATGTGTGCAGGAACCTTAATGCTCAAGTATGCAAAAGGCGTTCATACCTTTTTGCAGGAGATGAAGGAACAAGCATTTGCTCCCTTTGATGCATTTACTATTGGAGAATTATTTGATTTCCGCCAGGAAGAACTGGAGCGCTATATTGGGGAAGACGGCTGTTTTGAGTCAATCTTTGATTTTGCCCCCCATATACTGGGGGGAAGCAGCAAGGGCTGGTATGACTGCCGGAAGGTAACTCCGGATCAGTATAAAGGCGCCGTTTTTGCAAGCAAGGCATTTTCCCAGGATATTGGCATGATGGCCAATATTATTGAAAACCATGATGAGCCTAGAGGAGTCAGTCATTACCTTCCTGAAGGAGAAGTAAATGAAACCAGTAAGAAAATGCTGGGCGGCTTAATGATGATGGCCTTTGGGCTTCCCTTCCTGTATCAGGGGCAGGAAATTGGTATGACCAATAAAAAATTTACGGATATCAGCGAAGTGGATGATATCAGCACACTGGAAGAGTACCATGTGGCATTGGAACAAGGCTTTAGCAAAGAAGAGGCGCTGAAGGTGATTTCCCATATGAGCCGTGATAATGCCAGAACTCCAATGCAGTGGAGCAGCCAGAGCCATTGTGGATTTACGGAAGGAAAACCCTGGCTTAAAGAAAATGAGAATTACATAGAAATAAATGTAAAAGAACAGGAAACCAGAGAAGATTCGGTGCTGTCCTTTTATAAAGCTATGCTGAAATTAAGAAAATCCCAGGAATACGGGGAAACCATCGTTTATGGCAGACAGATGCCTTGGATGGAAGAGAGAAGCAATTTAATGGCATTTAAGCGGACTGGGGAAGAAAAAACTCTGCTTGTACTGGCAAACTTTCAGAAGGAAGAACAAAAGGTCCAGATAGCAGAACCGATTGGGAAGGTAGTTGCAGATAATTTGCAGAAGGTATCCCAGTGGGGAATGGAAGCGCCGGATTCATGGAAGACGGCAGCAAAAGAAGGTGAACAGGAGATATTGCTGAAAGGTTATCAATTTTTGGTGTTGGAACTTTAATGGCTGCTGTTTGCAGATTGTCCGAACGGCTGCTGTGATATGTTAATTTCCTTTCCGCAAAAACCGGAAAAGACGGAATCCATAACATTAAATGGAAAAAAATCAAGCAGAATGAAGTGTTCTGCTTGATTTTTTTTAACACCGAAACTATAATAAGTAAGTATTACGGGGCCAGAATGCTTTTGGCCCTATTCAAATACAACAGGTATGAATTACAAAAACCAGGAGGAAAACAATGAGCAATCAGCGTTCCATTGAAACTACATGTATTCAGGGAGGATGGCAGCCAGAGAACGGCGGCCCAAGACAGGTTCCGATTTATCAAAGCACTACCTTTAAATATTCTACCAGCGAAGCCATGGGGAAGCTGTTTGATCTGGAGGCAGAAGGATATTTCTATACCAGACTCCAGAACCCTACAAACGATGCAGTTGCGGCAAAAATCTGCGAACTGGAAGGCGGCGCTGCAGCTATGCTTACCTCTTCCGGGCAGGCTGCTACCTTTTTTGCGATTATTAATATCTGCTCTGCAGGCGATCATGTAATAAGTTCGGCAACTATTTATGGCGGAACTTCCAATCTTTTGACGGTTACCTTAAAACGGTTCGGAATTGAAACTACTTTAGTTGATCCGGATCTTCCGGAAGATGAGATTGCCAAGGAATTCCGTCCAAATACCAAATGTGTATTTGCAGAAACCATTGCAAACCCGGCCCTGGTTGTTCTGGATATTGAGAAATTTGCCCGTTTGGCTCACAGCCATGGAGTGCCGTTAATTATGGATAATACATTTGCTACTCCCATTAACTGCCGTCCGATTCAGTGGGGGGCAGATATTGTGACCCACAGTACCACAAAATACATGGACGGCCATGGGATGACAGTAGGCGGATGTATTGTGGACAGCGGGAATTTTGACTGGGATGCTTATGCAGATAAATATCCGGGATTAACTACTCCGGACGACTCTTATCATGGAATTATTTATACGAAACGTTTTGGGAAAGGAGCTTTTATTACGAAGGCTACGGCCCAGTTAATGCGTGATCTGGGAGCGATTCAGTCGCCTCAGAATGCATTTTTGCTGAATAATGGATTAGAAAGCCTTCATTTAAGAGTGCCAAGACACTGTGAGAATGCCCTTAAAGTGGCGCAGTTCCTTCAGGAAAGAGAAGATGTTGAATGGGTAAATTACCCGGGCCTGCCAGGTGATAAATACTATGAGTTAAGTAAAAAGTATCTGCCAAACGGAACATGCGGCGTAATTTCCTTCGGACTGAAAGGAGGCAGGGCAGCAGCAGGGGACTTTATGGATAAGCTGAAATTAGCTTCTATCGCAACTCACGTGGCAGATGCCAGAACTTGTGTACTCCATCCGGCCAGCCATACTCACAGACAGTTAAATGATGAACAGTTGAAAGAGGCCGGAGTAGATCCTTCTATGATTAGGCTCAGTGTGGGCATTGAAAATGCAAAGGATATTATCCAGGATATTTCACAGGCACTTGAAACGTAATGGATTAGCTGAAAAGCAATGAATAAGCTGGACGGCAATGGATTTACCCCGGAAGGTAATGGATAAGATGAAGAAATTAAAAGTACTTTTTCGAATTGTCTTTGGAAGAACGGCTTTTGTCTTTTTATTTCTTCTGATTCAGATTGGGTTTTTATTTTCCTGTATCCGCTGGCTTAGCGGTTATCTGGTCTATATTTACGGCGGCATGGTAGTTTTGACTGCTCTTGTTATGGTTCACATTTTAAATGAAAAGGTGAACCCAAGTTTTAAGATTGCATGGATGGTTCCGGTACTGGTGATCCCAGTATTTGGAACCCTTCTCTATCTTTTTGTGCAGATGCAGATTGGAACAAAGATTATTGCTGCCAAATTAAAATTTACCAGTCAGGAAACAGCTCCCTATCTGGAACAGGATAAGAAGGTCTACGCCGATTTAAAAAAGGAAAGCCACAGGATGGCAAATTTGTCATATTATATAAAAGCATATGGTGGATTTCCTGTTTATGAAGGAACAAAGGTACAGTATTTCCCTTTGGGGGAACAGATGCTTGAAGCGATGAAACGGGAGCTTTTGAAAGCAGAACGGTTTATCTTTATGGAATACTTCATTATTGAAAACGGCGTAATGTGGGATGGAATTCTGGAAATTTTAGAGCAGAAAGCAGCCCAGGGAGTAGAAGTAAGGGTGATGTACGATGGGATGTGCAGCATTGCCCTGCTGCCTTACCGGTATCCGAAAAAACTTGAAGAAAAAGGAATCCGGTGCAAAATGTTTTCTCCAATCAAGCCAACCTTGTCAACTCACCAGAACAACCGGGATCACCGAAAAATCTGTGTCATTGACGGTCATACGGCATTTACAGGCGGAATCAATTTAGCAGATGAGTATATTAATCAAAAGCAAAAGTTCGGCCATTGGAAGGATACGGCAGTTATGCTTAAGGGAGATGGCGTAAGAAGCTTTACCATGATGTTTCTTCAGATGTGGAATATTACAGAACGAAACGGTGAGGACTATAAGAAATATTTAGATAGCGGATCGAATCTGTTTTCTGATACTTCCGGGCTTGGCTTTGTAATGCCTTATGGCGACAGCCCTCTTGATGGGGAAAATGTGGGGGAACTGGTGTATATGGACCTGATTCATCAGTCAAAGGAATACGTTCATATTATGACGCCGTATTTGATTTTAGATAATGAGATGGTAACGGCCCTGACATTTGCTGCTAAGCGGGGGGTAGAAGTAGTTATCATTATGCCTCATATACCAGATAAAAAGTATGCGTATTTACTGGCTCGTTCGTATTATGAAGAACTGATCCAGGCAGGCGTTCAGATTTACGAGTATACACCAGGATTTGTACATGCAAAAGTATTGGTAAGTGATGATAAAAGTGCAGTGGTTGGAACTATTAACCTGGATTTCAGAAGCTTGTATCTGCACTTTGAATGCGGTGTTCTGATGTATCAGAATCCGGTTGTGGAAGAGATTGAAAAAGACTATCAGGAAACACTGAAAAAGTGCTGTCTGATTACAAAAGAAGATTGTATGCGTTATTCTTTTGTGAAATCCTTTGCAGGGCAGTTAATGCGGTTTATTGCGCCCCTGATGTAGCAAAGGTTTGGGACTTTGAATAAAATTTGGAAGTTTTCATTTGTATTTTCTGATGAAAGGAATCATTGATATGACAGAAGGAGCATTGGTACTTGAGGGCGGTTCTTTAAGAGGGCTGTTTACTGCCGGAGTGTTGGATGTTTTTATGGAAAGAGGTTTGGCATTTTCCTATGTAAACGGAGTTTCAGCCGGAACCATGAATGCGTTAAGCTATTTAAGCAATCAGCCAGGCCGGACTATGAAGGTAGATCTGGACTATGTTCACGACAAGCGTTTTTTAAGTTTCCGCAATATGGTAAAAAAGAGGGAGATTTTCAGCTTTGAATTTCTTTTTGGAGAGTTAAGTCAAACATTGGTTCCCTTTGATTTTGAAACATTTTCTGCATCCGCCCAGCAATTTGAAGCAGTGGCAACCCGATGCAAAACTGGCAGGCCAGAGTATTTTAAAAAAGGGGAATGCAGTGACATTTTTGCCGCTGTTCAGGCATCCAGCAGCATTCCGATTTTATCCCATATGGTTTCAGTAGACGGAAAGAAATATCTGGACGGAGGGGTTTCTATGCCGATTGCCTACCAGAGAGCTTTTGATCAAGGATATGATAAAGTGGTTTTAGTGTTAACACGCCATAAGGGATTCCGGAAAAAGCCAGCAGATCGATGGACTGATAAAGCATTTCATCGGTATTTTGCGCCGCTTCCCCAACTTTTGAAGGCAATAGAGGAAATTCCGGAACGCTACAATCGGATGCAGGAAGAGATCGATGAACTGGAAGCTGCTGGCAAGCTGTTTGTGATTCGGCCGGATCATCCGGTCATGGTATCGCGGTTTGAACGGGATAAGATGAAGCTTCAGGAGCTTTACGGCAATGGGCGCAGAGTGGCAGAGGAACTGCTTCCTTCTCTGTGTGACTATTTGAAAATTTCGGTTCCAGATGTAATACCAGAAGTAATCGAAAGGGAAAATCAGCTTTTGGGAAAACAGAAGGAGCCAGCAACGGAATAAAAGGAAAAAATCGGGAAGGACATAATGGTCCGGAAGATACGGAGGGTCCGCTTAGGGAGGAAGATGTCACAACGTCATCTCTCTTGCTAAGCGGACCCTAGAGGGCTTTTTCTGTCCACTATATTAATTGACACTTACGAATTGTCAGTCAAAGAGCATGAATTCTCTTTAATATTGCCTTTCTTTTTAAGAATTCTAATATATCTAAGTATTTCTTACTTAACTCCAGTTCCCTTCCTATACTCCATTGAAAAACTGACTTATAAGGTTTACTAAACGTGATATTTGATACTTGCTTTTGTTCCTGCTTTTCTATTTTTTCCTTTTTATCAATCATTCCTTGTAACAACAAAGTTCCTGTAATTGCAATCAGGAACCAGATCCATCATGGGACATAAGATATAATAAGCCAAGCATTTGAAGAAGAGTTTTTTGATATTTGTCCATGGAGAGAAAATAAGAAAGAACTCTGAAAAAGTATGGCAACTTTATTATTAGTAAGGAGGATATTATGTTTCCAGATGAATTAAATAGATATGATCGTGGAGAACATTGGGGTTGTGGAGATACAGATGATTTGGAGCTGTCTGAGGAAAATTGCTGTTCTTTGGCAGGAGGGAATTGTCGGTTTTGCCGGGAGCAATGCAGTGAAACCTGCTGCTGCAAAGGTGTCAGGGAACCGATAGAATATCCTTGTCCTCCATGCCCCAGAGGAGTACCAGGTCCTATGGGACCTCAGGGGCCGGCTGGTCCCCAGGGTCCCATGGGAGCCCCAGGTGCAGTAGGCCCCACTGGTCCACAAGGCCCGGCAGGAGTTCCAGGAGCAGCAGGCCCGATTGGCCCACAAGGCCCAGCAGGAACCCCGGGAGCAGCAGGCCCGACTGGCCCACAAGGTCCAGCAGGAGTTCCAGGAGCAGCAGGCCCCACTGGCCCACAAGGTCCAGCAGGAGTTCCAGGAGCAGCAGGCCCCACTGGTCCACAAGGTCCAGCAGGAGTTCCAGGAGCAGCAGGCCCCACTGGTCCACAAGGCCCGGCAGGAGTTCCAGGAGCAGCAGGCCCCACTGGTCCACAAGGCCCGGCAGGGGAAGCAGGTCCTGCTGGTCCCCAGGGATTAGCCGGAGCAGGATTAGATAGTGTGGAGGCCTTCGTACCAGGAAAGGTTTATTCAGCCGGGAGAATGGTATTTAGTGATGGAGCTTTATATCAGGCAGTAAAGGATAACCCAACA
>JAAWIS010000115.1 GCA_022796475.1 Lachnospiraceae bacterium
ATGCGGTAGAGTTTACGGCTCCACCGCATTTTATCTATGTTTTTCATGGATAAAAAAATAAATGCGATAGAGTTTATTCAACTCTTTTCGCATTTAATTCTAAAACTTTGCGTTTTTTCAACTTTTTTCGTGTATAGAAATTATCAGAGTAAATGCGCTTCCTAATTTGTCTTCCGGATTTACTTTGACAGTCATCTTATCTCTTACTTTAACCTTTACTATTCTATATTAAAGAAGCTATCCCATTTGCTAATGGTATGATGCATTCAGACAAAGGGCAATCAACTACTTTCTATTTGGCTTTCTTTTGATTCTCAACAGCCGAATAAAATCATCAAACAAAGAAGTATCCTTTGGTTCAAACATTAGCCATTTCCCATCGTGATAAGTTTGAGTTTCATCATAAATCTTTTGAACTTCTTTTGAATAATTATCTTTATCTGTTTCAAATCTTAATCTTTCGTCTTTCCCTAATATAACCATAAATCCCACACAGTTTTCTCTTGCATATAACGCACATAGCGTTTTGCCACCCCGACGATATTTATATTCATAATTCCATGCTTTACCGCCTTTATTCCATATGCATTCCATGTCATATTTTTCCTCGATTAAAGCATTTAATTGATTCCAAATATTGTATCGTGACTCTCCAACTAAAGTTATCATCTCTTCTGCACCAGGTATTGTATCAAGCATAAAATCCTCCTATATCAATCCAAATCTATGTATTTCAATATCAAGAAGCAGTATAGCATGTTTCAGGCAAACTGTCTATTCTGACCTCTGAAGCAAAATAAAAAGACTGCCCTATACAGACAGAACGCTCATTAACTTCTTGTTATCACAGATTACCAATTCCATTCAGCATCGAAAAAAGGACTGTCCAAGAAATCCCGGAAAGTCCCGTAAGTTTAATCAATTTTTGACCGCCCAATACTTGGGGCAGCAGAGAGCTTTTTTAAGTTTTTCTATTCCAAATAGTTGAAAATCCTAATGTTTCTTTCCTATTTTTTACAAAACACAAATTCATCCGCTTTTGACAATTCTTCTTTATATTCATATCCCAAAGCCGTAAATTCTTTCATCTGTTCCGGATTTTCAATTTCATGTGCTGCCAGAAAACGCACCATTTCTCCCCGGGCCATCTTAGCCTCTGTCCCTTTTACTTTAATTTTGAATTCTCCTTTTCCTGCTGGTTCTAATTGTCCGAACACACAGGTAACAAAGCGATCTTTTGGCTGCAAATATGGTTCCACGGCCTTTGAATATTCTTTCGATGCCAGATTTATAATCACTGTGCCCTCCGGCCTGCTCAGTTCCTTATAAATATCATCTTTCCAGAATTGATATAACGTAGAAACCCTTTTACACTTCTTTTCTTTGCCCTCCTGCCTTGACGGAAACATTCCTTTTGCCTGCATTTCCAGGCGATAAGGCACAACTCCATCCATTGGACGCAAAATCCCGTAAAATCCAGATAAAATTCGCAGATGCTTTGTCACATATTCCCACTGCTGATTGTCAAAAACAGCCGGAGCCATATATTGATACTGAATTCCCTCATAAGCTAATAATGCCGGAGTCAGATTATTCCTAAGATCCATGTTTTGAAAACGCCAGTAATTTAACTCGGTCAGTTTTTCATTGCACTTCCACATCGTGGAAACTTCTTTCCGGCTTAACGAACGGATGTATTCTTTTAACCGTTCCGCTTGATCAAGTAATGCAGGAAATCCCAAAACAGGAATCATCGCATCGCACAGATTCATCTTTTTAGCCGGAGATATAATAATTTTCATGTTACTGCCTTTCTTTATTATTATAACAGTTCGCTAATATAACAGTCTGCTATTATCCTGTCAAAAATATCTGCTAACGCATGTTTTAACTTTGCAAAAAATCCAGTATTTTGCCTTTATATGTGTCAGAACACTAGCACACTAATTTATAATTTGAAACCGCTGGCTGTCTGCCGGATTAATCCGGTATTCCACACTTCTTACATATTCCTCCTGATAATCACGCAGCTCCCGGTTCTTTAAGCCATTTAGAAATTCATCTTTATGTTTCATAAACAATTCCATATCACTCCTGATATGACTGATATAAATAGCAATCCAAGTTTCCCCACTTTCTTCATCTTTCTCTTTTTCTGATCTTATCCCACATAATTTCGAATTATAAACTACTGTAATCTCCACCGAATTAACTGGGATATCTTCCTGCTCTTTTAACTGGCTGACTGCTCCGCCAAAATATTTCCTTAAGCGGATCCTTTCACCTTCCTCTGGCATAATCGTATAGTAAAAGGTTTCTTTTTTAAAATCTTCTTCCGGAGCAGAAACAGCCTCATAGGCAAAACTGGAAAATTCTAAAAGTGCAATTCCTGTTCCAATACCGCCCAATAATATGCCGATGCAAAAAATCCCAGCGGCAATCCCCCTTAATTGATTCCTTTTATTCATCTGCTTCCCCCTCCATTTCCCACTGTTTTGTAGAATCTATAACTATTTCTTTTTCTGCTGCCGGATGGAATCCGCAGTTTTTGGGCTTCATCCAAAAAAAGGTACATCCAAGAACGCTAAGTGAAATGAAACAAAGTACTGCCCCAAAGCACCCCAATACAACTCCAAAAATTGGATATCCCTGAGTACACAGCACAATCAGCAGCCCGAATAAATATAAAAATATAAGCCCGCAGACAGCCAATCCTGCAGCGGCTGATATCACACAAATATTCCATATCAGACGGCACCACCAGAATACACAGCTAACAATCCATGCAGCTAACATACGGCATAACTGAAACAAACCATTTCCTGCCCTCACAGCCTTTTTCCTGGAAGCCCCTATCATTTCTCTCTTTTCTTCATTTCCAGATGCAAAAACCTTCTCCTTCCGCTTTTCCATCCAGCTTCCACCTATCTGTTTTCCAATGCGAAAGGGCCATGTAAAAACACTTAGACAGGTGCTGACACAGGCCTTGGAAATTGCCAAAAGTCTTTTTCCAATTTTTGCGGTAAATTCGCCTGTCCTTTTCCCCCATTCTCTCGCTTTCCCGGCTCCATGGCCATTTTCTTTTGCCTTGCTTAAAAACTCCGGAATATAGATCCGTTCAGAAAACTTCCGGTTCTCAGGCTGCTCAAAATCAGCCTTTACGTGATACGCTTCCAAAATTTCTGCTGCCAATTCACGGATAGGGCCGAAATCCTTTATGGCTTCCTCCTCGCTTAATCCATTTTCCATCTTCATCTCAATATGCTGGGAATACTCATCAATAATATCGTCCTGCTCCTCATCCTGCAGCACCAAAAGACATACCCTTAACTCATCCAAAAACTCCTGTTTCTTCATCAAATCCTCCACCTTGCTCTTTTAAAAATCTGCTAACTCTGGTCTGAAGTTCCATCCATTCTTTTTCCAGTAAATCCCGATACAAAACACCGGATGCTGTCAAATGATAATATTTTCTGGGAGGTCCTTCCTTTGATTCCCGAAGGTAGGTTTCAAAATAATGTTCATTGGTCAAACGTTTTAAAAGCGGGTAAATCGTTCCTTCATTTACATTAATCACTTTAGACACCTCTTCTACCAGTTCATATCCATACATATCCCGTTTTCGAACTGATTCCAAAACAATCAGTTCCAGAATCCCCTTCTTAAACTGTGCATTCATACACATCCTCCTTGTAATACTATATTATACCAGCTACCTTGTATTGTCAAGTACTATAAAAAGCAGAATAGTTCTTTTGTTTTCCATTGCACCCTTTTTATTTTTCAGTTATAATGAAAAAGATAGCTGCTTCTGCTATCTTTTTATGTTAAATTAAAATCAAATTCAGGGGGAATTACGAATGAAACTATACCAGATTTTTTTCAGCCCAACAGGAGGCACAAAAAAAATTGCTGACATTATCAGCCAGCCTTGGGATTGTGAAAAAGAATTCATCGATCTTATGGAGCCGGGGCAGGATATCTCCTATCCTGCTTTCACCCAGGAAGACATCTGCATTATAGCAGTTCCCTCCTTCGGAGGCCGTGTGCCGGAAATTGCCCTGAGAAAGCTGCGGGCAATGAAGGGAGGAAATGCTTCTGCTATTTTAGCGGCAGTCTATGGAAACCGCGCCTTTGAGGATACTTTAATTGAACTAAAGGATACTCTTTTAGAAGCTGGCTTTTCCATAGCCGGAGCTATTGGCGCCGTTGCCCAGCATTCCATTTTTCCGCAGTTCGGCACTGGACGCCCGGATAAGGATGATATAGAAGAATTAATTGGCTTTGCCCGGCAAATCAAAGCGTCCATTGAGCAAGGCGCCCTTCTTGACGCACCGCCTATGCCTGGCAATCGCCCCTATAAAGAATTTCATGTAATTCCCATGAATCCGAGAGGCCATAAATGCAGTCATTGTGGTATCTGCGCCCAGCAGTGTCCAGTTCAGGCGATCCCCATGGAAAATCCAGGCAGTGTAATCAAAGAACTTTGTATTTCCTGTATGCACTGTGTTTTTGTCTGCCCTCAGCATACCAGGAAACTTGACAGCCTGTTTTTGTCTGCTGCAGGACTGAAGATGAAAAAGGTATGCAGCGGCCGGAAGGAAAATCAATTATTTCAAGGAGCAGAAGCTATGGACAGCCTGAACAAAGAATAAGTGCATTCGTGCATTGAGCGTGTACGATATCTAAATAGTTAAGAAACACAATCAAAATAGCAATATGCATATCTCTGCCAAAGGCATTGGTCTGCACAAACAGATACACCAAGGAGGATTCTTATTTATGTATTGCTTCAATAATGATTACAGCGAAGGCGCCCATCCAAGAATTATGGAAGCCTTAATTCAGGCCAGTTTAACACAGCATACCGGATACAGCCTGGATTCCCACACAGAACATGCAAAAGAACTGATTAAAAAAGAAATCCAGCGTGATGATGTGGATATTCATCTGATCGTAGGGGGAACTCAAACCAATCTGATCACCATAAGCGCGGCTCTTCGTCCTCATCAGGCTGTCATTGCTCCGGAAACCGGACATATTAATGTCCATGAAACGGGATCCATTGAATCTGCCGGACACAAAGTCCTGACACAGCCTACTCCTGACGGAAAACTAACGCCAAATCTGATTCAAAAAACATTAGACTTCCATACGGATGAACACATGGTTCAGCCAAAGATGGTTTATATCTCCAATACAACGGAAATCGGAACGCAGTACACCCTGGCAGAATTAGAAGCATTATCCGCTTTTTGCCGGCAGAAAGGACTTTATCTGTTCTTAGACGGCGCCCGCTTAGGCGCTGCCCTTACAAGCCTGGCTAATGATCTCACCATGGCAGATATTGCCCGGCTGACTGATGTGTTCTATATTGGAGGAACGAAGAACGGCGCTTTATTTGGAGAAGGACTCGTAATAACCCATCCCGATTTAAAACCTGATTTCCGCTTCCTCATAAAGCAGAAAGGCGCAATGCTGGCCAAAGGGTTTCTTCTTGGCATCCAATTTGAAGAATTATTCCAAAATCATTTATTTTATGACATGGCTTCCCATGCTAACGAAATGGCAATGGTTCTGAAAAAAACATTTTCAGAATGCGGATTCTCCTTCCTTTCGGAGTCTGTCACAAACCAGCAGTTCCCTATCCTGCCTAACAGCCTGATTGCAGCCCTGCGCAAGTCTTACCAATTTTTAGATCAGCAGGTAATCGATGATGCTCATACAGCAGTCCGTTTTGTTACATCCTGGGCCACAAAAGAGGAAGCAGTAAGGCAGTTTGTTTCTGATTTTAAAACCCTTGCAGACACTTACTGCAGCAATTAAAAATATATAAGTCAGAGTCCAGCGCCAAGACTCACTTTCTTACAGATCAAAAAACGCTATGTGATGGAGCGCTCAAACACATAGCGTTTTTCTATTCTTCTTTTTCCGTTTACCTAAAAAACAAATTTCTTATTGATTTTATGATTCCATACAAAAACAAATTACCCAAAAAGCTTTGCCGGATTCTTCACAAAGATTTTCTCTATCTGGGCATCGCTTACTCCCCGCTCTTTCAGCATAGGAATTACTCTTCCAGGTATATTCAGAATATTGGCATGAGCCATGAAATCCAGATCATCTTTCGGCACCGGACGGGGACGTCCCAGTTCTACAGTAACTGAATCATGGCTCATCAGGATCTGATCCTCATAGCCCTTTTTCATCAAAGCGGCAATCACATCGCAGCGCTCTTCGTCTGTAGGCGTATGGAACAAATCACCTTCTAATCCGAAGCGGTCAAATGCATCAAATACTCCCTGCTGAAGCACTCTCTCATGATAGTCCACATCTGTATTTCCGCACATATGACCAATCGCAATATCCTGAGGATTTGCCCCATTTTCAATCAGAATCTTCGCCTGCTCCGGCCCCATGGTTCCCATCTCTGTATGCGTAATAATGGGGGATCCGGTAGCCATATTTACTCGTGCTGCTGCCTTAAAGAATTTCTCTTCAAATGGCTGTATCGCTCCTGCGCTGGAAGCCAGCTTCATCACACCTGCCTTAATCCCGGTCTTTCCGATCCCCTCCGTCAGCTCTGTCTTCATCATCTCATAGATTTCCGTTTCCACATCCGCAAACCCGCTTCTAAATTTCCAATACATAAATGCGCTGGCAGGCTCATAATAGTAGCCGGTGGAGCAGATAATATTTAGATCCAGGATCGTTGCCATTTTGGCCAGGAAGAAGGGATCGCGTCCACATTCATTATTGGTTGCGTCAACGATTGTCCGGAAACCATACTTCTCCTTTAACGGTGTCAGCCATTTCATATTTTCTTTAATGCAGTTTAATTCATCAAAACCTCCCAGAGTAACATCTCCCTGGAATCCGCAGAATCCATAAACAAGATGCTCATGCATCAGCGTTTTTCCCATATCCTCTGCTTGAATCGGCCCTAATACAGTGTTAATTGTTTTCCCCATACATTTACTTTCCTTTCTATAATTATTTTGAAAAAAGTTTGCCGCCAGATAAGCGGTCTAAGTTCCAGTATTTCAATACATCCGGCAGACTTTCTTTTATAGTAGTGCCGGAATGGAGCATAAGGAATTATTGTGCATTTCCTTCTGCCGGATACTTTTTCATTCCAAATGCCTGTCCCCATGCACAGACGCCGCAAAGAATCAGTCCAAACAGCATACTAAGTGCCAGTCCCAGAACATTCGCCCAGTCAAGGAATCCGATTTGACAGGCAAATGTCAGCGCAACGCCTGCAAAAATAATCGGCACAGCCCTTGCCGGCGTATTGTACAGATAACTAATATGCAGGATCATCGTAATCGCCGTTCCCACTAAAATTGGGAAAAATCCTCCTAAAATTGCGCCAAACGCCCCAAGAGTCATTAAAAACAAGTCCACCTGCCCCCAAAAAACGCCGCACATGGCACTTACCATCAAAACTGGCACATCTTTTACCGTACTTCCCATGCCGAAAAAAACAGCCAGGCAGATAAACATGATCCATGGATGTCCCTTCATAGCTGGTATCATCATATAAACATAGTTAAATACGGAACACCAGAAGGATGTCCAGAGTGCAAAAAAAACAGCAGCCTTCTTACTCATAAATTCCTATTCCTTTCTTATCGTAAAGACATAAGTATTACTAAAAATTTAACACGCTACAAACCTGATTTCTGCAGAATCATAATTGGTTTATTCAGCAAACTTCATGCCAAGTCCTTTTTTCTTCCAATTCTCAGAGAAATTCTGTGGTTTGCGGCTGTTTTTTTTGTTTACTCCAAAATTTCTGTTTGTTTTCAGAACATTTTTTTCCAAAAACATTTGATAATAATACAACAAACCTGCAATTTCCATCCATATATACATTGGCACCAATTTTGCTGTATAATAATGTGAATATTACACTGTTTTTAAAGGAGGATACAGTTATGAACACAGAGAAAGCACCTTTTAAAATGCCTTCATTTGACCTTACCGGAAAAGTTGCCATCGTTACCGGCGGAACAAAAGGGTTAGGATACGGAATTGTAATGACTCTTGCTTACTATGGGGCAAAGGTAGTAATCACCAGCCGCCATCAGGATGACTGTGACGCAGTTGCCAGGGAAGTAATGGAAATGGGCCAGGAAGCATACGGTGTGAAAACCGATGTGCAGAATATTGATGAGATCCAAAATTTAATCAATAAAACGGTACAGAAATATGGAAAAGTTGACATCATGGTAAATAACGCCGGTGTTGCCATAACCAAGCGATTAACCGATATGACCGAAGAGGAATATGACCGGGTTATGGATTCCAATTTAAAGAGTGTCTACTTTGGAGCTCAGATTGCCGCAAAACAGATGATTGAGCAGGGCAATGGCGGAAAAATTATCAATATGTGCTCTATCGGCGGCGTAAAAGGCAATAATCAGCTTTCCACCTACGGCGCCTCCAAAGCAGGCGCTATCAACCTGACCAAATCCATGGCATGGGAATGGGGACGTTATGGGATTACCGTAAACGCCATTTGCCCTGGGTATGTAAAAACCGCTTTAAATGCCGCGCAATTAGATGATCCGGGATTTAAAGACAAAAAGCTGAAAAGCATTCCTTTAAGAAGATTCGGCACCGTGGAAGAAATCGCCGCTCTTACCTTATTCCTTGCTTCAGACTGCTGCAACATGCTCACAGGCGAAGCGATTGTGGCTGATATGGGAGCCACTCTTGGAGGAAACGTTTAACTTATCATAACATAAGGAGCCCTGCAGAGAAATCATCTTCTGCAGGGCTGTTCTTTTTTCTTTTCTCTTTTCCCCCTTCCCCTCCATCATTCAGCGAGAAGGTGTTCCTGATGCCTTGACCGCGTTCCTAGTGAACAAGAAAATGCACATCTCCTTTGATTTTGTATCGATTTCAAACACCTTTTTCCGCTCTTCATCCTTTTTTCAAACAACCTTCTTCCATATCCTTCCCAGTTTCGACCTTTTTCTTTTTGGCATAAATCTTGCTTGTAATATAAGTGAACGCAAAAATATAACGGTTCTGATACAAACAAGGGAGGAAAAAATATGGCTGTTGGAACTTATGAGCAATATAAGGAACGTCTTCTGAAAATGAAACCAAATGTATATTTAAACGGAAAATGTGTAGATCGTTCGAATGGCAAGGAAGGGCCGGAGCGTGATCTGGCCGATTGGATCCTGGGAGGCACTTACGTAATGAAACAGTGCTATGACGTTGCCAATGATCCCAAATACCAGGATGTATGTGTTGTTGCATCCCATATTACGGGGGAACCCATCAATCGCTGCACCCATATCCACCACAGCAAAGACGATCTGTTAAAGAAACAGCTAATGACTCGTCTGATCTGCCAGCATGTAGGCGGATGTATGCAGCGCTGTATGGGCACAGATGCCATGAATGCATTATATTCTGTTACATATGACTGCGACGAAGCCTGCGGCACCGAATATCACCAAAGGCTTTTAAAGTACATTGAATACTGCCAGAAATACGATCTTGTCTGCAATTGCGCCCAAACTGATGTAAAAGGCTCCCGCAATCCCAAATATAAACGGGCCCATATGCAGCCAGATCCGGATTCCTTTGTGCATGTAGTAGAAACAGATGTAGACGGTATCGGCGTTGACGGCAAGCCCTGCAGGGGAATTATCGTAAGAGGCGCTAAAATCTGCAATTCCTGCGCACCTTACGTAGATGAAATCATTGTAAATCCCACCAAGTTTATGAGTCAGGATGACCGCGACTATGCAATTGCATTTGCCCTTCCGGCAGACTGGGACGGCGTTAAGCTGATGGCGCTTCCGGGACTTCACCATAAGAGAACCCACCTGGATGCCCCTTACGCAAAAATCGGCGATGTGGAAAGTCTTACGATTTTTGATGACTGCTTCGTTCCCTATGACCGGGTATTCATGTGCGGCCGGGACAATGAAGGCGTTCCCCGCTATGCCGGATACCTGGCGCTGATGTTTGCCCATTATCACCGTCACTCCTACACCGGATGCAAGACCGCCGTTTCGGAAGTGATCGCTTCCCAGGCTGCTCTTGTTGC
>JAAWIS010000116.1 GCA_022796475.1 Lachnospiraceae bacterium
CTCGACGTAGCAACCGCTACGCCTTCGTTTGTGGAGCAGCACTCTCAGAAAAATATTCGGCGGAATTTTACCATATATGAACCAGACAGAACACTAGTTACTTTGCGGATACTGCCATAACAAATAGTTTTTTGCCGGGAATGCAAATTATTTCGCGGCTTTTTTAAAACATATTGACGGATTTCTAAAGTTGTGGTATAGTAGACGGGCGAATGGAAGAAATAAGGTCTTTTTTTTATGCCCAAATGAATGAAAAGGCCGACCTAAAAACGATAATTTAAGTGGAGGTGGAAGTCGTGCGCACGAAAATTACACTGGCATGTACCGAATGTAAGCAACGCAATTACAACATGACTAAGGATAAGAAAGCTCATCCGGACAGAATGGAAACAAAGAAGTATTGCAGATTCTGCAAAAGACACACTTTGCACAAGGAAACGAAGTAATATCTGGCGGATATTGCCTTTTTAGTAAAGGATGTGAAACTATGGCAGATGCAAATGCGGAGAAGACTCCGAAAAAGAGCTTTTGGAAAGGCTTAAAGGCTGAATTCAACAAAATAGTCTGGCCGGAAAAGGACACGGTAACGAAGCAGACAGTGGTTGTTTTAACAGTATCACTGGCACTGGGTGCGCTGATCGGCGTCCTGGACATGATTTTCAAGTTTGGAATTAATCTTATCATTTCATAAGGGCAAAGGTGAAGATATGTCAGAAGCGAATTGGTATGTGGTTCATACCTACTCAGGCTATGAAAACAAAGTAAAGGTTGACCTTGAAAAAACCATTGAAAACCGGAATTTACAGGATCAGATTCTGGAAGTTTCCGTTCCGATGCTGGCGGTTACCGAGCTGAAGAACGGCTTGGAGAAACAGGCAGATAAGAAGATGTTCCCTGGCTATGTGCTGGTAAAGATGGTGATGAACCAGGATACCTGGTATGTGGTGCGCAACACCAGAGGCGTAACCGGTTTTGTAGGGCCTGGTTCCGAACCTACTCCGCTGAGCGAGGAAGAGATGATGAATCTTGGCTTCCAGGAGATGAGCGAGCCAGAGCTGGTAATTGACTTTGAAGTGGGAGATATGATTACAGTAACGGGAGATATTTGGAACGGTACAGTAGCTGCTATTAAGTCAATCAATGAGAGCAAGAGAACCGTCACGATTGAGGTTGAGCTTCTTGGCCGGACCACGCCCTGTGAATTAAGCTTTGATGCAGTAAAAAAGATATAGTCCGGGCTTTTTGGCATTCGGACTTGGAAACAAGGAATCGGCTTTTCCTTGCCGGAAAAGCTGGTGGGAGGGAAATCCCCGACAATACCACAAAATTAGGAGGTGCCTAAGATGGCAAAGAAAGTAACAGGTTATATCAAATTACAGATTCCTGCTGGTAAGGCAACACCAGCACCGCCAGTTGGTCCTGCTTTGGGTCAGCATGGTGTTAACATTGTTCAGTTTACAAAAGAATTCAATGCCAGAACAGCCGATCAGGGCGATTTAATTATCCCTGTTGTGATTACTGTTTATGCAGACAGAAGCTTCAGCTTTATCACCAAGACTCCGCCTGCTGCCGTTCTGTTGAAGAAGGCCTGCAAACTGAAATCCGGTTCTGCAGTTCCGAATAAAACGAAGGTAGCTACCATCAGCAAGGCTGAACTGCAAAAGATTGCAGAGTTAAAGATGCCGGATTTAAATGCCGCATCTGTAGAAGCTGCTATGAGCATGATTGCCGGTACAGCCAGAAGTATGGGTATTACTGTAGCTGACTAACCGTGTAAGTTAAGCTGATGAAACATAAAAACGTGGGAGGGACAATCCCCGACAACACCACAGGAGGTTATTTGTAATGAAAAGAGGAAAGAGATACGTAGAAGCAGCAAAGACCGTAGACCGTATGGTTCAGTACGATGTTGCGGATGCGATTGCATTAGTTAAGAAAAATGCTTCTGCTAAATTTGATGAAACTGTTGAAGCTCATATCAGAACAGGATGTGATGGCCGTCATGCAGATCAGCAGATCCGCGGCGCTGTTGTACTGCCCCATGGAACCGGTAAAACCGTTCGTATCTTAGTATTTGCGAAAGGGCCAAAGGCTGACGAGGCTGAGGCAGCAGGAGCTGATTTCGTAGGAGCAGAGGAATTAATTCCGAAGATCCAGAATGAAGGCTGGTTAGATTTTGATGTAGTAGTTGCGACTCCTGACATGATGGGCGTAGTTGGCCGTTTGGGCCGTATCTTAGGACCTAAGGGCCTGATGCCAAACCCAAAGGCTGGCACTGTAACTATGGATGTTACCAAGGCAATCAATGATATTAAAGCTGGTAAGATCGAGTACCGTCTTGACAAGAATAATATTGTGCATGTTCCGGTTGGAAAGGCTTCTTTTAGCGAGGAGCAGTTAGCGGACAACTTCCAGACGCTTATGGATGCAATCATGAAGGCAAAACCAAGCACTGTAAAAGGCGCTTATTTAAAGAGCGTTACCATGGCTTCCACCATGGGGCCAGGCGTGAAGCTGAATGTAGCAAAGCTGGTTAATTAGTGCAATTTGGAAGGAACCTTGTGACAGGCAAAAAATAGATGTTTGAGGAAAAGATCCTGAATCATTTTGTGGGCAGAATGATTCAGGATTTTTTGCTTACAAAGCAAAAACCCTCCAGGGGATGCGCACTTTACGCCTAAGGAAACTGTCTGCTGGCGCAGACGCGCTCCGGCGCAAGGGGCTGTCGCACTAAGTAAAACATATACAAGATATAGTATAGAAGGATGTTTTAAACTAGCTATATCATGTATCATTTTTCTTAATGCGACAGCCCCTTTGTTCTATCGCAACTTATCGAAACATTTTATAATCGAAACATTAGAAAATCATTGACAACCGTTTTATTCTATGCTACACTACGTTAGTATTGACTGCCGAAGACAGCAGGTGCCGTAAGGCATAAGATGAAACGCCTGCCGAGGAATCTACAAAGCTCAAAAGAGAATTTTGTACAGCCTCCCTGTCTGTGTGTCAGGGAGGTTTCTTTTTCGCAGTCTCCCCAATCTAATAAGGAGGTAAAGAATCATGGCAAAAGTTGAATTAAAGCAGCCGATTATTGATGAGATCGCCGGATTGCTGGACGGTGCAGCTTCTGCAGTAATCGTAGATTACCGTGGTTTAACTGTTGAGCAGGACACGATCCTGAGAAAGCAGTTAAGAGAAGCAGGAATCACCTACAAAGTTTATAAGAATACTTTGATTCGCCGTGCTGCAGAAGGTACTGATTTTGCAGCGCTGGATCCAGATCTGGAAGGCCCAACTGCATTGGCTGTTTCTAAGACCGATGCAACTGCTCCGGCCAGAGTATTGGCAAAGTTTGCTAAGACGGCAGACAAGCTGGAATTAAAGGCAGGTGTTGTGGAAGGAACCTATTACGATGCTAAGGGAATCCAGGTAATTGCCACAATCCCATCCAGAGAAGAACTGCTTGGAAAGCTGCTTGGCAGCATCCAGTCACCGATTACCAATTTTGCACGTGTGCTTAATCAGATTGCTGAGAGCAAGGGTGCAGAAGCGTAATTTGCGGCTTTTATTACAAGATTGATTGAATCATGCAAATTAATAGGAAAACAGGAGGAAATTATAATGGCAAAGTTAACTACCGCTGAATTTATTGAAGCGATCAAAGAATTATCTGTATTAGAGTTAAATGACTTAGTAAAAGCATGTGAAGAAGAGTTTGGCGTATCTGCTGCAGCAGGCGTTGTTGTAGCAGCAGCAGGCCCGGCAGAGGCTGCTGAAGAGAAGACCGAGTTTGACGTAGAGTTAACCGAGGTTGGTCCTAACAAGGTTAAAGTTATCAAGGTTGTACGTGAAGTTACCGGCTTAGGCTTAAAGGAAGCTAAGGACGTTGTAGACGGCGCTCCAAAGGTTGTTAAGGCTGGCGCTTCCAAGGAAGAAGCTGAGGACATCAAGACCAAGTTAGAAGCTGAAGGCGCTAAAGTTACTTTAAAATAGTAAGCCATTCATACGAAAAACATCCCCCGGATTTTGGGCATTCCGAAATCCGGGGGTATTTTTGCTTTATAGGAGGAAAGCTCCGGCGCGAGAGCACTGTGACGTGTGCTATGCCGCTTATGATGCGGCCCTTTACAGACCGCTTAGTCCTTTTTCCGCCGGCTACCCGCGGTATCGGTTCAGGCAGGCAAAGATTTCTTGCTTCCGGGGCATACAAAGCCCCATGGCAGCATAGGAGGAATCACTGATCGAAGGAAGCCCTCCCCGCTGAATCTGACTAATCAGGATATCGGCGATTTCTTTCACGCTGTAGCGGGCAAAAAGCTGTTTTTCTACACAGTATCGAACCATTTGTGCCAGAGCAGCAGTTTGCTCACTGTGGATTAACTGTTCCACAAACCGCAGTTCTACCTGTTCCCGTCCTACCTGAAGGGAATCCTTTCCGTGTACTTTTGTTTTGATTCGTTCCTCACGTCCGAATCCGCCTCGTTTTTGGAAGGAAGCTTCCGGCTCTTTTGAAAGGAAGGAATTTCCCCTTTGGCGGGGGGAGGAAGAACTTACGGAAAGCTTCCGGCCTTTAGCAGGAAGGTGAAAGTCGGGTGCATTGGCAGTGGGATCCGGTCCGAACTGGGCACATGCCTGTTTTGCAGGGGCTGTGATGTCAAAGGGACGGTAGCAGTCCATCTGGATAATGGTATCAGCAATATAAAAATAAGCTCCGGAGCTTCCGGCTACCATAACTGTAGAAATCCCGGCTTTTCCAAACAGATCTCTTGCACGCTCAATAAATGGAGTTATGGGTTCTTTGTCACGGCGTATGATTTGCTGCATCAGCTCATCACGAAGCATAAAGTTTGTGGCAGAAGTATCCTCGTCAATTAAAAAAGTACTGCTTCCTGCTTCCCAGCTTTCGATTACGGCAGCCGCTTGAGAGGTGCTGCCGCTGGCATCAGCCGTGGAGAAACTGTGAGTATCTTTTTTATTCGGAAGATCATTAATAAAGAGGGAAATATCTACATTATTGATACTGCGACCATCCTCAGCCCGGAGCTTAACAGCGGTATCGTCTGTAATAACGTATTCCCGCCCATCTCCGGCAATATGGTTGTAAACGCCAAGTTCCAGTGCTTTTAATAATGTAGATTTTCCGTGATAGCCGCCGCCTACGATTAATGTAATTCCTTCCGGGATTCCCATGCCGGATAATGTTCCCTTGTGGGGAAGATCAAAAGTGACTTTCAAGCTTTCAGGGGAAACGAACGGGACTCCGTTTTTCATTGGACGGCTGGATACGCCGCTTTCCCGGGCCAACACGGATCCGTCTGCCACAAAGGATACCAGCTTTCTCTGCTTTAGTTCCAGGCGGATTGCCTGCTGATCTTCTGATAAATGGATCACAGATAACACTTCTTTTGGATTCCTGTTTTTATAAAAGAAAACGCTTCGGATACATCTGGGAAGGAAGTCAAAAAGGATGCGGATTAGCTCATCAGAATTAATCGTCCTTCCATTGGCTGGAAAGCCTACTTCAAACCGTACATGGATCCCGGTTTTTGTACAGTCGCATGCAGTTCTGGAAAGAATTTCCGGTCCTGGGCTGCTGATAGCCATAAGGCCGCTTTTTCCGGAGCCTTTTGCCTTAAAATTAAATTGGGAAAGTTCCCGTCCGAATTGCCGAATCAGATAATCTTCCAATGCCGTTTTTTTCCAAGGGCAGTCAAAATAAGAGGCCGGGTACTGGGCTTTTTCATGGGAAACGATGATACTTACTTTCGAGGGGGAAGCAAAGGGATCTCCCTGAACATGGTCGATGGATAAGATAAAATCGCCGAAATCGTAGGCACCCTGAGCAGATTTATAGGCGGGATAGCTTTTTCTGTGGATGGATTCTAATAAGCGGCGTAATTCTTCTGAACGTTTCATAGCTGTATGAAAGGCGCAAAATAGTTCAGGCGCCTAAAACCTCCTTAAATATTAATAAGACACCTCCGTCACAGAAACTTTCGGAAGTGGGCTGGTACTGAAAACAAGTGCTGAATTTACCGGAACTTCCGGGATGAAGCATTAAAAAACGGTAACTGGCGGACGATTCCAGCCACCAGACAGTTCATAGGCCAGGCTGATGCAGTTAAAAATTTTATTAACATAAGCTTTTTTTGGCCAGCCGGTATTCTTTCGGTGACATTTTATAATATTCACGGAAAATACGGTGGAAGTAGCTTGTATTATCATACCCCACAGCAATGCTGATATCCGAAATAGCGACCTTGGTGTTTAACAGCAGGTATGCCGCCTGGTTCAGCCGCTTTATCTGCAGGAGATCTTTGTAATTTTGTCCTGTAAGCCGTTTTATCATTCTGGACAGCCAGTAAATGTCATATCCTAATAAAGAAGAAAGCTGGCTGAGCTGTCCGTCCCGGTAATTCCGGTCAATATAGCGAAGGACCTGAAGGATCAGGTTTTGCTCAAAAGACTGGGAATTTTGTTCCAATTTTTCTGTGCAATTGGCTAATTGCATAAACAGCAATTCCATTGTAAGCCGGTTTGTAGTCTGGCTGCTTGGATGCCCGTTTAACAGCGTCCAAATCATATTTTCAATCAGGTTTTGAACTGGCAGAACATCGGCTACCTGAAAATAAAGATAGTTTCTTTCCGGCTGCTGAGTCAGAAGACAGCGGATTAAAAAGTCACGTATCAGGTGTTCTTCTTCCCCTGGCATCCGAAAGGCTTTCTCAAAAAACTCCGGAAGGAGGATGAAACGGATAGCCAGATCTGATTCCCCGGCAGGGAGAATTTCCTGTTCTGCTTCTTGATTTAGAAATAACAGTTCCCCTTCATCCAGAATAATTTTAGTACCGTCAACCTTATGAATAGTCTGTCCCTGGCACATATAAATGATTTCGATATAATTGTGCCGGTGCTTCGGAAAATGTACAAACCGGGTATGAGGGCAAAGCTGAATCAGCTTACCAGCATCCCTCATTTTCTTACTGTCAATGACCGTTGGCGCATGTTTGGCATACCAGGATCGGTCAACTTCCCGTTTGCCTTTTAATATTTCTTTTTCTTCTTCTGTGATTACACTTAACTGTCTGACTAATTCCCGATTCATAACGGCCCCCTTAATTCAGGGCAGATACCCTGAACTTCCTTTGTTATTTGTACAATATCAGTACATGTGGAATCAGCTTACTTTATCCGAAACGATAAACTAACCCCTTTTTTATTTATACGTTAAAAATCGGCAGTATGTGACAGAAATCGCGTAATATTTTTCTTTTATTTTCTTATATAAGATTTAAAATCTCTAAGTATTTTTACTTGAAATGACGTTTCCGGCAGCTTTTTCGATTTGTTCCACAATCCCTTTGGCGCTTGCTTCCTTAGGAATCAGATCTGCATGAACTCCATGATTCTCCAAAACCCTGGCTGTAACAGCACCAATACAGCAAAATTTTGCCTGGCCTTTTGGATAGTTTCGGGAAAAGAAAGAAGATACCCCGGAAGGGCTTGCAAATACAAAAAAATCGTATTCCTGAAATTCATTTGTTTCTTCCCAAACTGGCACTACATCGTAAACTGGAATACTGCAAAAAAAGATCCCGGCCTGTTTCAGGCGTTCCGGGAGATGGTCTTGTCCTTGTTTTGCCCGGGGAATTAAGACCCGATCGGATGCAGTTAACCGTTTTACTAATCCCTCTGCCAGACTTTGGCTGTCAGGAGTGTCTGGCACATAATCTGCATGGAGAAAAAATTCTTCCAGCGCCCTATTGGTTTCTTTTCCGACAGCAGCGATTTTTAAGTTTCCAAGACAGCGAAGATCTGCTTTTATGGGCTGCTGTGACTTTAAGTTTTTCAGTAATTGCTCCAGATACAGCCTGACTCCATTTGCACTGGTAAACACCAGCCAGGTGTAGTTTGAAATTTGTTGGAAGCTTTCTTCCAGTTCTTTGTTCCGGCATGGAATTACCTGCATCCGGCATATCACATCAGCTCTGGCTCCACGGCAATCCAAAAGTCCCTTTAAACGGTGTGTAAATGAATCAGTTCCAATGATTCCTGCTCGTATTCCGTCTAATGGACGGCGCACAGAAGACAGCAGGTTAAGAGCAGCCGTTTTTCCGGCGGCAATTACAGCAGGTGAGCTAATTCCGGCTATTTGAGCCTTGGCTGGGAGCTCCTGCAAGGTTCCGGTAACAGTTTTCTGATTTGGCAGTGTGCCGTTTTGAATAACAGCAGCCGGAGTATCCCCATTCCATCCCTGCTGCATCAGACCTTTGCAGACGGCATCTATCTGGCTTGCGCCCATTAAAACAATAACGGTTCCCCCGGTGTTTGTTAAATGGAAAAAATCTTCTGGAAGACCGGTATCGCCGCTGGTATGGGCTGTAACTACATGAAAGCTTCGGCTTAAAAGGCGATGAGTTACCGGAATCCCGGCAGAGGCCAAAACAGCAGAAGCAGAGGTGACTCCGGGAACCACCTCATAAGGAATTCCGGCGTCTTTCAGCGCCAGGGCTTCCTCACCGCCCCTTCCAAAAATATAAGGATCCCCGCCTTTTAGACGAACTACAATCGAATGACATCTGGCCTTTTCAATCAGGAGAGAATTGATTTCCTCCTGGCTTTTGGAATGTTTCCCCTTTTGCTTTCCTACAAACAGCTTCTCACAGTTTTTCGGGCAGCAGTTTAAGAGGGAAACAGAAGCCAGAACGTCATAAATAACGCAGTCACAGCAGCTAAGAAGGCTGGCACCTTTTACGGTAATCAGCCCCGGATCCCCTGGGCCGGCGCCTACCAGATAAACACATCCCAGTTTGTTCATGCCTGAAATCCTCCTGATGATTGTAATCCTTCCAGAAGCTTTTGAGCCAGCTTCCGGGCTAATAGTTCAAGAATTTGATTACTGCTTGTGGTGGAAATTCCCTGCAATTCGGAAAGTTCAGATTCCTTTACACAAGCCTGGTTTTGGAATGTTCCATAAATCCCGGTTATGGAAAGGCCGTCTTCCTTTTTCTGGCAATATACACCCACCGGCTCATGGCATCCCGCATTTAAAAGCTTTAAAACCAGCCGTTCCGCTTTAAACTGCTGCATAGTAGGCATATGGCTGATGGATTTTGGAATGACAGAAAGGGAATCTCCTTTCCGTCCTTCTATGGCGATAATTCCCTGTCCTCCGGCGGGAACCATTTCTTCTGGCGTAAAATAGCGGTATTGATACCGCCCCCTTGTTTTTTGAGGGATTTCCAGGCGGTTTAGTCCTGCTGCTGCCAGGATAATTCCATCAAATTGACCTTGTTCCAATTTACTAAGACGTGTCAGTACATTGCCGCGAAGGGACTGGCAGTTAACTGAACATTTAGGCCAAAGCTTCTTTCCCAGCTCTTTTATCTGAATCCCCCGTCTTAAACTGGAGGTGCCGATAGAAAGGGATTCTTTTTTTTCAATGCTGCCTTGGCTTATGGCTGGCATAATCAGCACATCGCGTCCATCTCCTCTGGGAAGAACTCCTGCAATCTCCAGTCCCCGGGCCAGCTCCATGGGAAGATCTTTTGCACTGTGAACGGCAAAATCAATTTCACCCTGAAGGAGCCCTTCCTCAAATTCAGATACAAACACGCCTTTTCCGCCGAAAGCCAGGAGAGGCTTTTCTAATATCTTATCCCCCAAGGTTTTTTTCGGAACTAATTCAAAGGATGCGTCTGGATAAGCAAGTTTCATGGCTTCTACAGCCAGCATAGTTTGAGCCAATGACAATTCGCTTTCTCTGGTTCCGATTCGGATTTTTTTCTTCATTCTTTTGATTCTCTTTCCTGTAAATTACTGTGAAAGCTTGGCGCAAAGCGCCAAGCTGTGCGAAAACGGGGCCGCAACGCGGCAACTTCCATACCCGCCATCTGCACCTTCCACTTCGCGGTATATTTGGGCTAAATTCAGTCAGCATAGCCCACTATGCCTCCTTCATTTGGCCGAAATCTCCCACGAAGTGGAAGGCACATCTGATGGAAAGCAATTTTCAGACACGCTC
>JAAWIS010000117.1 GCA_022796475.1 Lachnospiraceae bacterium
AAAAGCAGAAATAAGCATAAAAAGACCTTGCCGATATTCAGTTTCCATATCTGAAAATCAGCAAGGTTTTCTTATGCTAATGATGTAATTATTTAGTGCATGATGTTGAAAATGTTGCCAAATCGTTGCCAGTTCCTAAACAAATTTGCTTGTAACCCGCATAAACACGGGGTTCTCGAAGCCCATTTCATCACTCGAACTCTATAGTCCCCGGCGGCTTAGAAGTCAAATCATAAAACACCCGATTTACCCCTTTCACCTCATTAACAATCCGGTTCATCACCTTCTGCAGCACATCCCAGGGAACCTGCGCTGCCTCTGCTGTCATAAAATCCGACGTTTCCACTGCTCTTAACACCACTGCATAGTCATAAGTTCTGAAATCCCCCATAACCCCTACGGAGCGCATATTCGTTAAGGCTGCAAAATACTGCCCTAATTTCATATCAATTCCAGATTTCCTAATCTCATCCCGATAAATAAAGTCTGCCTCCTGCACCATCTTAACTTTCTCTGCAGTTACTTCCCCCACAATCCGGATTCCAAGGCCGGGACCAGGAAAGGGCTGACGGAATACCAGGTATTCCGGAATTCCAAGTTCCAGTCCGGCCTTTCGCACTTCATCCTTAAACAGCAGCCGGAGGGGCTCAAGAATCTCTTTAAAATCCACACACTCTGGCAGTCCGCCAACATTGTGGTGGGACTTAATGACTGCCGACTTGCCTAATCCAGATTCTATCACATCAGGATAAATGGTTCCCTGCACCAAAAAATCTACCGCGCCAATCTTTTTTGCCTCTTCTTCAAATACACGGATAAACTCAGCTCCAATAATTTTGCGTTTTTCCTCTGGTTCTTCCACCCCAGCCAGTTTGCCATAAAATCTTTCCTGGGCATTTACACGGATAAAGTTCAATTCATAAGGGCCGTCAGGACCGAATACCGCCTCTACCTCATCCCCTTCATTTTTCCTCAGTAAACCGTGATCCACAAAAACGCAAGTAAGCTGCTTTCCAACAGCTTTGGACAGCAGCACCGCTGCAACTGACGAATCTACGCCTCCGGATAAAGCACACAATACCTTTCCAGTTCCGATTTTTTCCCGAAGGGACTGAATCGCTAAAGAAACAAAGGAATCCATTTTCCAGTTCCCGCTGCAGCCGCATACATCATAGACAAAACTGCGAAGCATCTTGGTTCCCTCCACAGTATGCAGGACTTCAGGATGAAACTGGGTTGCAAACACCTTTTGTTTCAGACATTCCATAGCTGCAACTGGACACACGGCAGTGTAAGCAGTTATACGAAATCCTTCTGGCACTTTTGCAATATAGTCAGTATGACTCATCCAGCAGGTTGTAGCTGGTTCAACATTGCCAAAGAGGATAGAGGAACGATCGACCGACACTTCTGTTTTTCCATACTCGCTGACAGGTGCTGTAGCTACCTGCCCGCCAAGTGTATGTGCAATTAACTGAGAACCATAGCAAATTCCCAGAATCGGAATATTCATCTTAAAAATATCAGGATCTATATGAGGAGAATCCTCTAGATATACGCTGTTTGGCCCTCCGGTAAAAATGATTCCTTTCGGCTGCATTTCCCTGATTTTCTCCAGTTCAAGCGTATATGGATGCACTTCACAATAAACATTGCACTCGCGGACTCGTCTGGCGATTAACTGATTATACTGGCCTCCAAAATCCAGAACAATTATCATCTCTTGTTTCATATTAAACTCCTTTACTTATGGAATGTTATTCCAATATCTGGAAGAAAGCAATTTTTAGATATGCCCACCATACCTTCTACATTATATCCGGCAAAACTTTAAAGAATCAATTTCCATCACACTGCGCTGCCAGCAGAAAGCAATACCACCGCTACGCCGTTAAAAATCCGCCTTGTTGATGAACGAATATACCCAATATGGCGGGACACGCTGTTTTGCGAAGTTTCACCAAATATCATACAGGCGGAACACTGGAAATTCGAAGCATTGTTTCATCCTTCTATACAGGCTGTAAACAACGACAATGAAGGAGTACCCTTCCCTCCCTCGGTCCAGGTACACCTTCACAGTCCGGCCGTTATCAGAATGACTCCGGCAATTCCTTTTGTATTTCTCATTTAGCAGGCATCTGTCATTTGTATAAGAAATGCGCATATGCTGCAGTTTTTACTGCTCTTTCAGCACTGCAGTTCCAAATCTTTAAGATTCTTTGCGGCAGCCCTGATATCTTTAGTGATTCGACTAATCTTTGGTAATCAGAACATTTCTAACTCTTATGTGTATCTCCAAATTATCCTATGTACAATGCCTGTCCTAATCCTTGGGAAAATCCAGAAAGTTTCCGCCTGACTGGTGGAAACTTTCTGCTTCTTTTGTATGAACACATTATAGCGAATCCCATATCAAATAGCAAGCTTTTTTGTCGAAATCCCAGAAATTTCTAAATATTGAAACGATTGAAACCTTACTTCTGTATTTTTTATTCTGTATTTTCCTTCCGCAGATAACGTTTCACATACATTCCCGTGTAAGAAGATGGATTCTGCGCCACTTCTTCTGGGGTTCCTTTCGCGATTACTGTTCCACCCCGATCGCCGCCTTCTGGCCCCATATCTATGATATAGTCTGCTGTTTTAATCACATCCAGATTATGCTCAATCACAACCACTGTATTTCCTCCATCTGACAGACGGCGGAGGATTTCAATCAGCTTATGCACATCAGCAAAATGAAGGCCCGTAGTAGGCTCATCCAGAATATAAATAGTCTTTCCTGTGCTTCGCTTGCTCAGCTCTGATGCCAGTTTAATTCTCTGGGCCTCCCCGCCAGATAGTTCCGTTGATGGCTGTCCTAATTTAACATAGGAAAGGCCTACATCATACAAGGTCTGGATTTTCCGGGCAATAGTCGGCACATGTTCAAAAAATGTTACAGCTTCTTCCACTGTCATATTCAGTACATCGTAAATACTTTTTCCTTTATATTTCACTTCCAGGGTTTCCCGGTTATACCTTCTGCCGCCGCAGACTTCACAAGGAACGTATACATCCGGAAGAAAATGCATCTCAATCTTAATGATCCCGTCGCCGCTGCAGGCTTCGCACCGTCCGCCTTTTACATTAAAACTAAAGCGTCCTTTGGCATATCCTCTGGTTTTTGCATCTGTAGTAGAGGCAAACAGATCACGAATTAAATCGAAAACCCCTGTATAAGTTGCCGGATTGGATCTGGGAGTCCGTCCAATTGGCGATTGGTCAATGGCTATAATCTTGTCCAACTGTTCCGTACCCTCTAAGCTGGTAAATTTTCCAGGAATTGTTCTGGCCCGGTTTAACTTTTTGGCCAGCGCTTTATATAAAATTTCATTTACCAGAGAGCTTTTTCCGGAACCGGACACACCTGTTACGCAAGTCATGATTCCAAGAGGGATTTCCACTTTTATCTTTTTTAAGTTGTTCTCTGATGCTCCCTTTACAGTCAGCCATCCGGTTGGAGTCTTCCGCTCCTGAGGAATTGGAATCTGTATCCGTCCGCTTAAGTAGGCGCCAGTAACCGATTCCTCACAGTTCATAATATCTTCTGCCGTACCTGCCGCCACAACACGGCCTCCATGCTCTCCTGCTCCCGGGCCGATATCCACTATATAATCTGCTGCCCGCATGGTATCCTCATCATGCTCTACAACCAGCACACTGTTTCCTAAGTCCCTTAGGTGAAGCAGTGTCTTTAGCAGCTTATCATTGTCCCGCTGATGAAGTCCGATACTGGGTTCATCCAAAATATATGCCACCCCTACCAGCCCAGAACCTATCTGGGTAGCCAGACGGATTCTTTGAGCCTCTCCGCCGGATAATGTTCCGGTAGCACGGGACAGCGACAAATAGTCCAGCCCTACATCAATTAAAAAACTGATTCTGGCACGGATCTCTTTTAAAATCGGGCCTCCAATCGCCTCCTGCATGGGAGTCAGCTTCAGTCCGTCAACAAACTCACGAAACATAACAATAGACATATTGGTAGCCTGATAAATATTTTTGTTTCCTATCGTTACTGCCAGGGACTCCTTCTTCAGCCTTTGCCCATGGCAGACAGGACAAGGCGTAATTCTCATATAGGATTCATATTCTGCCTTCGATGCTTCAGAAAAGGTTTCCCGGTAGCGGCGGTTAACATTATCAATCAGTCCCTCAAAGGCTACATCGTAAACGCCTTCTCCCCGCTGTCCCTTATAATGGACTTTTATCTCTTTCCCATTCGTCCCATAAAGCAGAACATCATGGATTTTCTCCGGATAATCCTCAAAAGGCGTATCCAGGCTGAAATGGTATTCCTCAGCCAGTGCATCCAGGATTGCCCTTGTAAAGCTTCCCTTGTCCGAGCAGGACTGCCATCCCATTACAACAATCGCTCCCTGTGAAATACTCAAAGAAGGATCCGGAATCATCAAGCTCTCATCAAACTCCATTTTATACCCAAGTCCAAAACACTCCGGACATGCGCCAAAAGGATTGTTAAAAGAAAAGCTTCTTGGTTCCACTTCCTCAATGCTGATTCCGCAGTCCGGACAGGAAAAACTTTGGGAAAAACGCAGGACTTTTCCCTCCAGCTCCTTAAGCTCCCCATTTTCAGATGAATCCTGACTGCTGTTCTGATCCATTCTATCCGCCTGGCCAACGCTGGTTCCATTTATCAGGCCAGCGCCGTTGGTTCTCTCTGCCGTACCCGTATTGCCTGCCACATCTACCAGCAAAAGACCATTTGCCAATGCCAAAACTGTTTCGATGGAATCTGTCAGCCTTTTTTCGATGCCAGGCCGTATCATAAGGCGGTCCACCACAATTTCAATATTATGCTTGATATTTTTTTCCAGCTTGATTTCCTCAGAAAGCTCATACAAATTCCCGTCTATGCGAACCCTCACATATCCGCTTTTTCTGGCCTGCTCCAAAACTTTTACATGCTCGCCCTTACGCCCTCTGACTACTGGTGCCAAAAGCTGGATTTTCGTCCGCTCCGGCATGTCCAAAAGCTGATCTACCATCTGATCCACTGTCTGCTTGCGGATTTCCTTCCCGCATTTTGGACAGTGGGGAATCCCTGCTCTGGCATAGAGCAAGCGCATATAATCATAAATCTCAGTTACCGTTCCCACAGTCGAACGAGGATTCCGATTGGTTGATTTCTGATCAATCGAAATGGCGGGGGATAAGCCCTCGATACTTTCCACATCCGGTTTTTCCATCTGCCCTAAAAACTGACGGGCATAGGAAGACAAGGATTCCATATACCGGCGCTGTCCCTCTGCATATATGGTATCAAACGCCAGAGAAGACTTGCCAGATCCGGAAAGCCCGGTCAGCACCACAAGTTCATTCCGCGGAATATCTACAGAAATATTGTTCAGATTATGTTCATTTGCGCCGCGGATTTTAATATATTGCTTTGCCATGGGTCACCTCTTTCAATCTGCCTTGTAATTGACTTTCTAAAGTATAGCATACCCATTTTTTATATTCAACCATTTTTCGAACAAATGTTTCATAAATCCATGTGTCATCTTTGCGTCAGTTCAATAACACAAACTTTTTTCTGTAATCTTTCCTCTATCAGCGGTTTAAAATTTCCATAAACTCTTCCCCTGTTATTGTTTCCTGTTCCAGCAGGTATTCTGACAGCTCTGTAAGCTTTGCAGCGTGGGACTTTAAGATTTCCATTGCCTTATCATACTGAGCCTTTACAATGGCGATTACCTCATCATCTACTGCTTTCGCTGTTTCCGGGGCACATACCATGGATGTATCGCCTCCCAAATATTGGTTATTTACCGTTTCCAAGGCTACCATCCCAAACTGCTTGCTCATGCCATAACGGGTTACCATTGCCCGGGCAATCTTCGTTGCCTGTTCAATATCATTCGATGCCCCGGTGGTAATGGAACGGAACATAAATTCTTCTGCTGCCCGTCCTCCTGTAAAGGTTGCGATTTTATTTAATGCTTCCTCCTGACTCATCAGATGCCGCTCCCCTGCTTCTACCTGCATGGTATATCCCATGGCTCCGGAGGTTCGCGGAATAATCGTTATCTTGTGAACTGGCGCTGAATGATTCTGGCAGGCCGCTACCAGAGCATGTCCGATTTCATGATACGCCACAATCCGCCGCTCATTTTCAGAAACAGACGCGTCCTTTCTCTGGTATCCGGCAATCACCACTTCTACACTTTCTTCCAAATCCGATTGATTCACTAAATTGCGCCCCATGCGGACAGCCCGAAGAGCCCCTTCATTTATAATATTGGCCAATTCTGCACCGCTGGCTCCCGATGTGGCACGGGCAATGGCATTAAAGTTTACACTGTCTTCCAGTTTTACACGGTTCCCGTGAACCTTTAAAATCGCTTCCCTTCCCTTTAAATCCGGCAGTTCTACCGGAATCCTTCTGTCAAAACGCCCTGGCCTTAAAAGCGCCTGGTCCAAAGACTCCGGCCTGTTGGTAGCCGCTAAAATCACCACGCCTTTTTGCCCGTCAAAGCCGTCCATCTCTGTAAGAAGCTGATTTAAAGTCTGTTCCCTTTCATCGTTGCCGCCGATTCCGCCGCCGTCCCGCTTCTTGCCTATGGTATCAATTTCATCAATAAACACAATACAGGGAGCCTTTTCATTGGCCTGCTTAAACAAATCCCTTACTTTAGCCGCTCCCATTCCCACAAACATCTCTACAAATTCCGAGCCGGAAATTGAAAAAAACGGTACGTGTGCTTCCCCTGCCACCGCTTTTGCCAAAAGAGTTTTTCCGGTTCCGGGAGGGCCTACCAGCAGGGCACCTTTGGGCAGCGTTGCACCGATCTCTGCATATTTCTGAGGATTGTGAAGAAAATCCACGATTTCCTTTAATGCCTCCTTTGCCTCCTCCTGTCCGGCTACATCTGCAAAGGTTTTTCCCGTTTCCTTCTCCGCATAAATCTTAGCATTGGATTTTCCAAATGTCATAGCAGGATTTCCCATGCTCCCCAGCTTTTTCTGCATAATGCGCCCCAATATCTGGCCAATAATTACAAACAGTACGATTGGCATAATCCACTGAACAAAAAACGTAGTAAGTGGGGATGCCTGGGTTGGAATTTCCTGTGAAAAAGAAATTCCTGCATCCAGCAAACGCTGGGTTAAATCCGGATCCGACCAGCGCCCGGTTTTATAAGCAGTAACCCCCCATTCTTTCGGCTCTTCATCATTTAAAATAAACATCAGCTCTGTATCATTTTGATATACCTGAGCCACTTTTCCTTCATCCACAAACTGAAGGAACTGATTATACCCTACCTCCCTCACAGAACGTCCCATCATAGAGGGAAAGAGAAAGGTATTGAGCAGCAATACAACAAAAAGCACAATTCCATAGTAATACAGCAGCGGCTTTTTCGGGTTGCGATCAGAATTTGTATTTTTTACACCCATTTTGTTCTCCTTTTCAAAAATATCATCCGCATTTTTCATAGAGCAGGAATACTGATTCGCTCTACCACCTGTAGCATAATACGGTTTCCTTTACTTGTCAATCATTAATTATAAATATTTATTTACTTTTAATAATTATTGACATTTTCAGCAAAATGTGATACATATCATATGAAACATTAAAATCACAATGCAGAAACTCCAATCCCAAAAGCCAGATAAGGAGAATGCTCTATGAAATCTACCTGCCAGAAACCGGATTCGGATATTGCCGCAAAAGCTGGAATTCAATTTATCGATTTTACCTTCCATTTTTTTAACATGGCGAAAACTTTATTCCGCCATGAAAATCAGGTTCGCGCCAATTCCCTTGCCTTTCAGACGATTCTGGAACTTAGCCAGCATGAAGATCACTCCACTCCTATTTCCATGTCTGATCTTGCTGATCAGCTCCGGATTCCTAAGCAGCAGCTAACAAAGCTGGTAAATGATCTGGAGGAGAAACAGCTTGTTACGCGGATTCACAACAAAACAAACCGCCGTAAGGTTGATATCTTCATTACCCCTGCCGGACAAAATCTGTTGGCAGAACTGCACCAGGCCATGCTAAACAGCACCATTCTTGCCCTTTCTGCCTATACAGATGACGAGCTTTGGGAAATGGAACAGGCTTTAAAAACATTAAACCGCTTAATGGAAAAATTTAACCAGGTCACACCCTGTAATGCAAAAAAAGAATCGAGGTCCTCTTATGAATAATGTAGCCCAATCTTCTGAAAATAATCCTTTAGCTTCTGCTCCCTTAGGCCCTTTGATGGTGCAGTTAGCCGTTCCCACGGTATTCGCCCAGATTGTAAATCTGCTGTATAATATGGTGGACCGAATCTATGTGGGAAGAATCCCAGAAACCGGAACCTATGCATTAGCCGGTTTAGGGGTTTCATTTCCGATTATCCTTCTGATTTCTGCTTTCGCCGCTTTAGTCGGCATGGGCGGCGCGCCCAAAGCAGGTATTGCCATGGGAAAAAAAGACTATCAGCAAGCAGAGGAAATTTTAGGAAATGCCTCTCTTTTTATTATGCTTCTCTCCCTCTGCCTCTGCGGAATTTTTTTCGCTGTAAAAGAGCCTATCTTAATGATGTTCGGCGCCAGTGAAACCACGCTTCCCTATGCCAATCAATATTTGGGAATTTATCTTCTCGGCACCATTTCTGTACAGATCGCCCTTGGCCTAAACCAGTTTATCTCCTGCCAGGGCTTTGCCAAAACCAGTATGCTGACTGTACTGATTGGCGCAATTACCAATATTATCCTGGATCCGATTCTGATCTATGGCTTTCATATGGGAGTTTCCGGAGCTGCTCTTGCAACCATTATCAGTCAAACGATATCTGCTGTCTGGGTTCTTCTTTTTCTCAGCGGGAAAAAAAGCCTGATTCGGATACGGCGGCAGTACCTGCGTTTTAATCCTGAAATTCTGCTTCCAGTTTTAGCCTTAGGAATTTCCCCATTTATTATGCAGTCTACAGAATGTCTGGTTCAGCTTACTTTCAATACTGGAATGCAAAAATATGGAAATGACTATTATGTAGGCGCTATGACCATCTTGTTTTCCGTAACTCAAATGCTGTTCCTCCCAATTCAAGGGCTGGCCCAAGGCGCCACGCCGATTATCAGTTATAATTATGGTGCGCAAAATTCAGGGCGGGTGCGCCAGGCTTTTCGGTTAATGTTTATTGCCTCCACCGCATTTTCCTTCTGCGCAACCTCCCTGATTCTGCTGTTTCCAAAGCTTTTCATCTCTCTGTTTTCCAGCGATCCGGAGATCATACGGATTGGCTCCTACGGAATCCGGATATATGCCTTCGGTTTCCTGATTTTCGGCGCTCAGTGTGCCTGCCAGCAAACCTTTCTGGCTTTAGGCCAGGCCAAAATATCCATGTTTTTAGCCCTGCTGCGAAAAGTAATTTTGCTGATACCTCTGGCAATAATTCTTCCGGCTATTGGAGGCTTGGGAGTAAACGGCTTGTTTATCGCTGAACCTGTTTCCGATATCCTGGCTGTTTTTACCACAGTAACTATGTTTACACTGCAATTCAAAAAAATTCTGGCTCCGATTGAACGCACTTATCAGGAATAAAAAAGAGTCCGATAAATCGGACTCGCGCGCCGGAGCGCATCTGCGCCAGCAGACAGTTTCCTTAAGCGCGAAGTACGCATCCCCCAAAGGTTTTTTTCTTTATAGGAAGCAATTTCCTATAAAGCAGGATTCTCTGCCTAGAGCGTGTCTGAAAATTGCTTTCCATCAGATGTGCCTTCCACTTCGTGGGAGATTTCGGACAAATGAAGGAGGCATAGTGGGCTATGCTGACTGAATTTGGCCCAAATATACCGCGAAGTGGAAGGTGCAGATGGCGGGAATGAATTTTCAGACACGCT
>JAAWIS010000118.1 GCA_022796475.1 Lachnospiraceae bacterium
AACTATGTGGTTTTCAACCACTTTCACGGCATAGTCGTGAATAATTCAGGTTAAAAAAATATTATAATAAAACTGTTTGAAAACATTTAGAAATAAATTTATAAAAAATTATAACAGAGGAACAGAAATGGAAGAATTGATATTGATTGTGGAGGATGATAATGATATCAGTCAGATGTTAGAAGAACTTCTGACTGGCCAGGGATTTCAGACTATTCAGGCATATTCTGGAACAGAGGCGCTACTGCGTATGGAAAAACAGACGCCTCAAGCAGTAATTTTGGATTTGATGCTGCCTGGAATGAGTGGGGAGGAGGTGCTGATAAAGATCAAGCAGCAATATCCGCAAGCAGGCGTGATCGTCTCTTCGGCAAGAGATGATGTACATACTAGAGTGGAATTGTTACGTGCTGGGGCAGATGATTATCTGGTCAAACCATTTGATACAGAAGAATTGTTGGCCAGGCTGGAGGCTGTACTGCGCCGCAGCCGTAAGGAAATGGGCTCTGCGATGGAAAAGGGGGCAGTGTTGAAATATAAAAATATACAGATTCAACAGGAAAATATGCAAGTACAAGTTGCCGGCCAGGAGGTATTTTTAACAAAACGGGAATATTTAATTTTGGAACTTTTAATGAGCTATCCAGGAAAAGTGTTTACGAAAAGTAATATTTATGAGTCAGTCTGGAAGGAAGAATTTCTGGGAGAGGAAAATGCGGTCAATGTCCATATTAGCAATATCCGCCAGAAACTCTCTAAAATTTGCCCAGAAGAGACGTATATTCAGACAGTATGGGGAATTGGGTTTAAGATGGGATAAACTTTATACTTTCTTTATGATTTGCCTAAGGTTTCTAAAAATGTCGTTGTTATACTTTATTGGTAAGACAAAGGATGCTAGGAGGAAGCGGTATGGATTATGTATTAAAAACAGAAGGACTTACCAAAGCATATGGGGGCAATTTTGTGGTCGATCATGTAAATATGCATGTAAAAAAAGGTGATATCTATGGATTTATCGGCAAAAACGGCGCGGGAAAGACGACATTTATGAGATTGGTGGCGGGACTTGCTGCCCCGATGGAAGGGAATATTGAGCTGTTCGGTTCCAGAGAGCTTAAAAAACAGCGCTTAAGGATTGGAACGCTGATTGAACAGCCAGGAATTTATGATACGATGACTGCATGGGAAAATATGGAGGTTATGCGCAGAAATTTCGGCATTACGGATAAAAATTCTACTGGGCAGATGTTGGAATTTGTAGGATTGTCAAAGGCAGGGAAGAAAAAGGTAAAAAATTTTTCGCTTGGAATGAAACAGCGTTTAGGAATTGCAATAGCTCTGTATCGAAATCCTGATTTCTTAATTTTGGATGAGCCAATCAATGGACTAGATCCAGAGGGTATCAAGGAAATGCGGGATTTGCTGCTTAAATTAAATGAAGAAAAGCAGATTACAATTTTAATTTCCAGTCATATTTTGGGAGAACTCTCCAAGATTGCTACAAATTATGGAATTATCAAGGAGGGAGCCTTGATTGAAGAATTTGAAGCAGATCAGTTAGAGAGTAGATGCAGAAGATGTCAGAAGCTCATAGTAGATAATGTGGAACTTGGTACCACTATTCTGGAAGAAAAATGTCATATTACCAGCTATGATATACCAGAACCAGGGACAATCCGCGTATTTGATGGCTTAGATCAAACTTGGAAACTGAATCAGGAATTGGTGCAGGGCGGTGTCAGGCTTAAAGAAAGTTATTTGACAGGGCAGGATTTGGAAGGTTATTTTATGGGGTTACTGGGAGGTGTAGAACATGTTTAATTTGCTGAGTGCAGAATTTTACAAGTTGAGAAAAGGAAAAGCTCTGTTTGTGGGGTTACTGATAGTGGCAGTACTTGTGGTAATGCTTTATGTTTCTTTGATGATGATTGATAAGATTAACAGCGGAGAGGTCAGCAATGGCACAGGAGGAGTGATAGTTTTTGAAAATGGCGAGACTGTGGCAGGAGAATTAGGCACAGAATCTATGATGCAGAAGATAGGAATTGCTGGAGTGCTGCAGCAGATATTTAGTGGTCATTTTGTGGGATTGATTTTGGCAGTGATTGTCAGTATTTTTGTAGTTAGAGAATTTGGAACTGGTGCCATAAAGAATCTAGTTGGCAAAGGGTATTCTAGAAGTACGATTTTTTTAAGTAAACTATTGTCAACGGTTGTACTCTCTATTCTTTTTCAGGTGGCAGCGGCAATGATAGCCATTTTAATTGGTATTCCATTTTTGGGCAGTGAAGGGCTTTCTATAATAAATTGGACCGATATCGCAATCTATACAGGGCTGCAGATTCTGTTTGGAATTACGGCTGCAGGGATTTTTGTGCTGATGGGAGAGCTTACCAGAAATCTGGCGGCGGCGATTGCTGTCAGCATTGGTGTGCTGTTGTTTTCTACTAGTGCCACAGCACTGCTTGATCTTTTGTGTCATCAGGTAGGGTTTGAGCCAACAAAATATTGGTTTTTGGATTTGATGTCAAGTTGTCCATTGACAGAATTTGATACGGAATTTTTGGTGCGCAGTGTGTTAGTATCAATCGTATGGTTTGTAGTGGCAGCGGTTCTGGGAGTACTTCATTTTCAACGGGCGGATGTAAAATAAAAAGGATAAAAAATATGGAACATATATTATGGTATGTCTGCGTTTTATTAGCAGCTGTGGTGGGAGTTTTGTTGTTTCATCTCTTCCGTTATCGCAGGCAAGTGAACTATATAAGCGAACAGTTGGCATTTTTGGAGACAGAGGACAGCAATTTTTTGCTGACCTCTGTCTATGCAGTTGGGAATACACCAGAGATGATCAATCGTATTAATCGTACACTGGGACAATTGCGGCAGGAGCAGCGCAGATTGCGCAAGATGAACAAGAGTTATCGGGAGAGTATCGCTGGAATTTCTCATGATATCCGTACACCATTGACCTCAGTCAAAGGATATGTACAGATGCTGCAAAAGTCAGAGATCACACAGGAAAAGCGCATAGAGTATACCAGAATTGTGGAGCGCAGGTTGGAGGAATTGAGTAACATTTTAAATCAGCTTTTTGAATATGCCAGGATTGAGGCCGGAGAATTGGTATTAAATATGGAGAAAATTAATGCAGGAAATTTGTTTGCAGAAGTGCTCTCTATGTTTTATGAGGATTTTTCTGAAAAAGGATGTGAGCCGGAGATTGAGATTGTGTCTAAGGCATTATTTATTCAGGCGGACAGATATGCTTTTTCCAGAATTTTGGAAAATTTGATTAAGAATGCCTTAGTGCATGGTAAGGGAAAGTATCGTTTTTGTATATATTCCAGGGAGGGAATGGCAGTGATGCTAGCGGCCAATCAGACAGACAGCATTGAGGAGAGTGATTTAGAGCGGATTTTTGAAAGATTTTACACCACCGATCAATCTAGGAGCCGCAGAACTACAGGGTTAGGACTTGCCATAGCCAAAGAGCTTACGGAACAGATGGAAGGAACCATCCAGGCGTATTTTGAGCATGGGTATTTCACAGTGGAGGTATGTCTGCCTCTGATCAAGATAGAGCGATAATTTCATAAACCCCATTTTTTTCATAAGCATTAAAAATTATTGTTCTCATAAAAGTGGGAAATCAAGCTTTTCATAAGAATTAAAAATTATTGCTCTCATAAAAGTGGGAAATCAAGCTCTTTCAAATAAATTTAAAAATCTTGATTTCCCATTTTATAGGGTTCTGAATCGTTACAGCATTTTTAATAATTTATTTATATTTTTTATAAAAAAAGTTTATGATTTTTTCGGAAGAATCTGGTATACTATACGGGAAAGGCAGAGGGAAATCAGATGTCTGTGGTGCATATATTTTCAGACAGATAGAGGTCTGCTGATAGGAGGATAGTAACAATCGATGACAAACGAAGAATATTATACATTTATCCAGCCCTATGAGGATGCAAAGGAGGTGCTGTTGACCAGGCTGCATGTACTAAAACATAATTTATATGGAGATGCTGCTGGTCAGCCAATCCATAATATCCAGAGCCGGATTAAGAAAAAGGCCAGTTTGGAGGATAAACTGAAGAAAAAAGAGAAAGAACCTACTGTGATGAATGCTAAGGATTATCTGCAGGATATTGCAGGGATTCGAGTGATCTGCTATTTTGTGGATGATATTTATAACTTGGTGGATGCTTTAAAGCGTCAGGCGGATCTGATTGTGGTACGGGAAAGTGATTACGTCGGTAAGCCAAAACCGAACGGTTATCGCAGTTATCACGTGATTGTAGGGATTCCAGTGTATTGTCTGGATGGGATGGAATATTTTCCGGTAGAAATCCAATTTCGCACAATGTCAATGGATTTCTGGGCCAGTATGGAGCACCGGATTCTCTATAAAATGGAGCGCAAGGACAAAGATAAACTGGCTGCAGAATTAAAAAATTATGCAGATATGCTGGTGGAGATTGAGAGTCGTTTTGAACTGCACAGTGAAGGGAAACAATGGCAAGGGCAGGCAGAGCAGCGCAAGGCGATCTGAGGTGAGCATATGTATTATTTTTGCTATTCCACAGTAGCGCTGTTTCTTGGAATTTTGGTGGATCTTATCATCGGTGATCCACAGGGCTGGCCACATCCAGTAGCAGCCATTGGTTGGCTGATTGGCCGTCTGGAAGGATGGCTGCGTCGCCTTTTTCCAGAGACGAGAAAAGGAGAACGGTTGGCAGGCTTTTTATTAGCAGTGATAGTGGTTGGGATATCAACATTGCTTCCGGCAGCAGTTCTTAGGTGCAGCTATCATATTCATCCGCTGGCAGGAATTTTAGTGGAGGCTTGGATATGCGGGAGGCTTCTGGCTGCAAAATCCTTAAAAACAGAGAGTATGAAAGTTGCATATGCATTAGAGTGTAAGGGATTGGCAGCAGGCAGACAGGCAGTCTCCATGATCGTGGGAAGAGATACAGAACAATTGGATGAATCAGGCGTCATCAAGGCAACAGTGGAGACTGTTGCAGAAAATACTTCTGATGGTGTGATTGCGCCCCTGCTTTTTATGGCCTTTTTTGGCGGTGCAGGTGGATTTTTCTATAAAGCGATTAATACAATGGATTCTATGGTCGGATATAAGAATGATACCTATCAGAATTTTGGGACAGCGGCGGCAAAATGGGATGATTTTGTGAATTTTATTCCAGCAAGAGTGAGTGCGCTAATGATGATTGCAGCTTGTTTTTTTTGCGGCAGAAATATGCGGGAAGCCTGGCGGATTTTTCAGCGTGACAGATATTGTCATGCCAGTCCAAATTCAGCTCAGACAGAGGCTGTAATAGCAGGTGCTCTGCAGATACAGCTTGCAGGTGAGGCTTGGTATTTTGGCAAAAGATATCAAAAGCCTACGATTGGGGATGATATCCGTAAAGTGGAGCTTGCGGATATTGCCAGGAGCAATTGTTTGATGCTGGTTACATTTTTTTTGACTGCGGCAGTGGTTCTGGCGCTTAAATGTGTCTGGATATTTTGGGCTGTAAATGTTGCTTGATACACATAGTAACCGCAAAATGGGAAAATTCAAATAATAAATGTATATAAAAATTTTACATATGTTTCAAGCCCGTAAACAAAAAAGAAATGAAAAATCAATATTGACAAAGATATGAATCCCCAAACTGTATTGTTGTACAGTTTGGGGATTCTTTGTTATTAGTCAATGATTTTTATTTTTTGGTTAAATCATAGCTTATATCCAACAGCCATTTGATTTTTTCGTCACTTACGCTGCCATCTAAAGCGATGGTAATCCAATTTGTTTTATTCATATGATAGGCGGGATAAATGCCGTTTTCTTCTCTAAGCGAGCCAATCAAATCAGGCTCGCATTTGACATTTAGGATATCTATAAAATCTTCCTCTGACAATCCAAGCTTTTGTTTGGAAATTTTCATAACAAGCGCAAACCATTTGCGGTTGTCTTGGTGACGAAATACCATATCATTTGGGGCGTTTGCCCAGGGATAATCTGCATTTATATCATATATTTCTGCTATAAATTGTAATAATTGTTCACGATTCATCGGTAAAGATTCCTATTCTGATTATGTATGAGAGCGGCTCTGTATGCTTGATTATTATATTACGTCGGCGGCTAAATATCAACAGAAATATTCTTATTGGCTGGGGCTGTGGCACTAAGATATTTATTTCTGTCAGTGCGATAACCCCGTAAGTGAGGGGCAAATTCTTGTAAAAAAACTTATATAGAAATATAATAATTATCATATTTTTATATTTTTCAGACCTTGAAAAGAATATTTTTGTGAAAAATGACGGATGTATATGGAGGGTGTGTTATGAAACGAAAGAAATTATTGAGTATTGTGCTGGCAGTCGTATTATCCCTGTGCAGTGTTCCGCTGACAGCAGTGCAGGCACAGAAATCTTTGGAAACCTTTTCAGAAGAAGAGCCGCTCAAGAAGAATGAAACAGAAGAGTTTGAGAAGATGAAGCCAGAGATGACACCACAGGAAGGAAATGTGAAAGCGGCGAGTAAGATAGGAGAAGAATATAGTTATGCGGAATTGGAGGATGGAACACTGGAAATTATGAGTTATTTTGGGAATGATACAGAACTTGTGGTTCCGACTGAGATTGATGGAAAACGTGTGACCAGGATTGGGCGTCGAGCATTTAATGGCTGTAGCAGCCTGAGAAGTATAGAATTGCCGGAGAGTGTGACCAGCGTAGGTCGGTCTGTCTTTTCAGAATGCAGCAATCTAAAAGAAATTATTGTAGGTGGAAATAATGTAAATTATACATCCAAAGATGGCATATTGTATGATAAAAATCAGATGGAGCTAATTTGTTGTCCAATGGGAAAAGCAGGAGATATTGTAATTCCTGCAAGTGTGAACAAGATTGGAGAATCTGCCTTTTCAGGCTCCTGCAACCTGAAAAGACCGATTCTCCTATACTTTCTATGGCATGGCTTTTATCAAACATTATAGAACGCTGTAAGTGCCTGTTTATGGGCATTTCCAGCGTTTTTTCTTTTTATCCTGTCGCACCAAAAACCGTAAAATCCCGGAAAAACGGTGTCAAAAATGGTGTCTGTTTATGGGATGTGTGTCAGAAGTTTAGCAAGAATAAATTCGCCGGATTCTAAAAAAAGCAGTTGAATTTCAGATACAGAAATGTTATATTATAGAAAAGGAGCAACCGCCCACAAGCGTGGTTAGCCTCCCAGAATAGCTGTATAAGCCTACCTAGACAGCCAAGTACAAGGTAGGCTTATAATTATTTGCGCTTGTTATTCCTATTATCCAAATAGGCAAGCAATGCAATCAGGAAGTTACCGCCTAAAAATAACAGGCTTAAAATATCATATGTATATTCCATCTGCACCACCTCCCATCTTCCGTGAAGTTTGGGAGGCTCACCACCTTGTAACGCGTTTGCTCCTATGGAAGATTATAGCACACCAGCCATTATCCGGCAATCTGTTTTTCCAGCCCAGCCAGACGCAAAAAGCCAATGAGCCTGTCAACCCCTTTACCGTAGGCACTTGCAGAGCAAGTGGGGGTTTACAGAGCGGATTCCCGGCAGAAATGCCCCTATCATGGAAAAAGGGATGTTCCAATGCACTTTATTGGAATATCCCTTGGCTGTAATAAATTTTCTGTTTATTGTTTCCTTGCTGAAAGAGGAAAGCTGTCTGCTTATGTAGGCTTTTATGGCTGTTATGCAAAAAATACCCTCCTACTTTCCATGCCTGCATAAGATAATGCCACGACAGCTTGTAAAAAAATAGAACAGGGTATGCATAAACCGGGACAGTCCTGCATACCCTAAAGTAAAGAGTGGGTTATTAATTAGCTGATATTCCATTAATTAGAAGTGCCTGTTACAGACCAAGTTTTATAAGACCCACAAGGATAACTATTAAGGGAATTACCTAAGTCCTCTAATGAAAGGGACTCATTTGGTTTATCCCCTATGCCATTTTCCTCTAACCATTTTTTACCCGTTTCCTCAGTATGAGAGCGACATAACTCCTTAAGCTCCTCAAAACCATTAGTGCCACTCCAGGTTTTACCACAGGAGCATTGCAGATAGTAGATTGTATATGTCTGTCCAGCCTTACCCTTAACAGCTACCAGCTTAGACCAGTTGCTCTTGCCGTCGAACCGAACTGTCAAGTAAGCGTTTTTGTAACCTTTAAGTTTCTTGCTATTGATTGTAAAGGTGTACTGGTTTTTGCCTTTCTTGGTAACTTTAGCCTTAGCCTTTAAAGCCTCGAACTTCTTGCTATTCTTTGTAGAGCCATAAGCTACGCTAACCTTCTTTACCTTACCCAGCTTTTTAACTTTGTTAGCAGGAACGCTGACTGTTACGTTTACCTTACCCTTAGACCACTTAGCGGACTTAACAGTCGGCGTTACCTTGCTGGTTTTCTTGTTGATAAAAGCTGTTCCCTTAGCCTCTACCTTGACGCTGGCTGTCTGGATGCCCCCGAACACGACTGCAACCGCAATGGCTGTTACTGCAATCCTTTTGGCAATCCCTTTCATTTTCGTTTTCACATAAATCCCTCCATCCTTTTTCATCTGTGCCATGCCGGATACCCACTTATATCTTTTATCATATGCGCCCGGCATTTTTCTGTGCCCACTTCTATGCCTAAAATTATAATACTTAGTAAATGAATTGTCAATTTATATTTTCGACACCATTCGACAGACTTTATCTGCCAACGTCTGGGGGGATGTATTACGCCGTGCGCCCTCCGCGCCTGTGGACGGAGGGGAACACCGCCATGCGCTTTCCGGGTATAGTATTACCCCGGAAAATGAACAAAACAAAAAACAGCCACAAAAGCCCGGAAAACAGCGGTTTCCAGCCTGCAAGACCTGTGTACCCCAGACTGCACAAAACGCACATACTGACACTGTTTGGAAAATCAAGGAATACAGGCACATATATTATGGCATAGCAGAAACCAGTCAGGTTTGAAATAGCATTTCAATCCTGACATTAGTGCTGACACCAAAGATGACACCAATCTGACACCAATCCTGACACCATTTTTTGTGTCAAATTAATTTACATTTCCCCGGCTCTGTGGTATAATTGGCATATACAAAAGCCATGCCATAAAAGACCGGGGAATTAAGAAAGGATGGTATTTTATGGCAAACAGGAAAGACAGCAAAAACAGGGTATTGAGGAATGGGGAAACAGAACGGAAAGACGGTCGCTATATGTACCGCTACACCGATAAGAAAACCGGGCAGAGGAAAACCATCTACGCAAGGGGCTTGCCGGAACTCCGGGAAAAGGAAAAGTCCGTCCTGTCTGACGTGGAAGACAATATCAGGACTGGCGGAAACGTGAAAAGCCTGACCGTCAATGATTTGTTCCGGCATTACCTTGAAATCAAGGAAATATCCGATTCCACGAAAGTAAACTACCGCTCCACATGGAAGAACAACGTGGAGGATTCCATAGGGCGGTACAAGGTCGTGCAGGTTCTTCCATCCGACATTAAAAAACTCTATTCCGGCTTATCACAGAAAGGGTTTGCAAAAAGCTGGTGCTATGTCAAGAAAAAGCACAAATTAAATGTAACCAATTTTCTCTGTTCTAAGCGAAGTTTAACTTGAGGTTTTTACTGCATTCTCCTCAATGTT
>JAAWIS010000119.1 GCA_022796475.1 Lachnospiraceae bacterium
TCGATGCGACAGGATTTGAACCTCCTTGAGCATTTAAAACCCTTGAAAAGAAAGGAGTTTCTGGCACTTCATCTTCGTTGTTCTCAAATTTGTTCTCAAAATCAGTTTATAGGAAATTTGGGCTAATAGCCGAGGAGTCTGTCAACCCCTTTACCGAATGGCACTTGCCTTCTGCAAGTGGGGGTTTACAGAACGGATGAAAGGAAAAGGACGCGCCAAAGGTGGAGAGGAGGTGTTTCAATGCAAAATGATTGAAATACCTCTTGATTACAAATATGATTGAAGAATTATAAAATTATTACAATTTATATGGAAATAGGTAGTGTAAAATAGATTGTGTTTTTGATAGAAAATGGCTCCTTTTTGGTAAGAATTAAGATATGACAATTCTCACTGAAAAGGAGTATTCTTATGGCAGTTGCAAAGGAACAAATTCGACAAATTATTTCACAAAACAATATTCACAGCGTGGCAGATGTCTATTCTCTTCTCAAAGAAAGCTTCAAAGACATCCTTCAGGAACTTATGGAAGCGGAACTGGATGCTGCTCTCGGATATGAAAAAAATAAGAAAGGGGAGTTGCTGACAGACAATAAAAGAAATGGGCATTCCTCCAAGACTCTCAAGAGCCAATTTGGGGAGTTTCAAATCGATGTCCCCAGAGACAGGAATGGGGAGTTTGAACCCAAATTGATCCCCAAGTACCAGAGAGATATTTCTGGAATTGAAGAAAAAATAATCTCACTTTATGCACGTGGAATGAGCACGCGGGATATCCATGATCAGGTCCAAGATCTATATGGAATCGAAGTGTCTGCGGAAATGGCCAGCAAGATCACAGATAAAATCCTACCGCAAGTAAAGGAATGGCAGTCCCGCCCTCTCCATCCAATCTATCCATTTGTATTTATGGACTGTATCCATTATAAAGTACGGGAAGACGGCAGGATCTTAAACCGTGCTGCTTATGTGATTTTAGGTATTACAACAGAAGGATATAAAGACATCCTGAGTATCACTGTAGGTGCAAATGAAACCAGTAAGTTCTGGTTAGGCATGCTAAATGACTTAAAAAACCGCGGATTAAAAGATGTACTCTTCTTCTGCGTAGATGGATTGCCAGGTTTTAAAGAAGCGATACATGCTGTGTATCCGCAGGCAGAAATCCAGAGATGTGTGATCCATATGCTGAGAAATTCATTCAGGTATATCAATTATAATGATCTGAAAAAGTTTTCTGCGGATTTCAAAGCAGTCTACCATGCGCCAACAGAATCGGCAGCATTAACGGAATTGGATTTGATCAAAGAGAAATGGGGGAAAAAATATCCTTATGCCATTAGCAACTGGGAAAACAACTGGGAAGATGTAAACTCATTTTTCCAATTCTCCGATGAGATCAGACGCATCATGTATACAACGAATATCATAGAAGGAGTCAATCGTCAGTATCGGAAAGTCACCAAGACAAAAAGTGTATTTCCAAGCGACACCGCCTTAGAAAAAATGTTATATCTGGCCAGTGAAAATGTGGTTCGGAAATGGACGCAGAGATATCGAAACTGGGATCAGGTATTAAATCAATTGATTGTGCTGTATGAAGAAAGAATTACAAAGTATCTGTAAAAAGAAAGGCGGGATGGCGCCATCAAAACAAACCATCCCTCCTATTCCATCGGCATCTGTATTATTGCCAAAAACCTCCAAACTTATTCCGGAGGCCGGGTGTGGGCAGAGCCCACGAAAAGCAGTGAATACAGGGCCTTAATAAACATGCAAAAAATGAAACGTGACAGTATAAAATCCCTGAATGTGGTAATACTATAACTATAAAGAAATTTTCGACAGCAACTCGACAACAGCAAAACCGATAAAATGACAAAAATTTTTACATATCTGATTCTTATCAGGAAGTTCTAAATTTCATAGACACAAGATTTTTTACAGCCTCCCATAATGGCAAACTTATATTATCACCAAAAATGTATCCTATCCCCTTCCCAATAAAAACCTGCATCCACCGTCCACTGCTGTATAATCCACCATGGTCAAACATATGAACCAGATCATCATGTACACTTAGTTTGTGAGATAAGAAAACTCCATGTGAAAAAAAAACGAAGATTAATGATATTGCGAAAACCATAATATACTTTCTTTCTAGTTTATCAACAATTTTCTTAATCTCCTTATCCATATTCATGATTCAGTCCCCCGAAAAATAATATAAAGCCGTGAACATATATCCAACTCTACTAAAATTATTTCACTCGTATAGGCAAAAGAGTTCAATACCTTCCATGATTTAACCTCACTCATAGCGTTTGATCTCGTTGATCCCTGAAAGATCGTCAATAACAATTTGAAATGGATCTATTATATCATTACCAAAGCAAATGCCTTTGTTTTGAATACTCTCATACATAACAGGGAGCTCAGAGCATCCCAGTAATACCGGGTTTTCATCCATCTTGATCAGATTCTGAAACGAACGGATAGCCTCGTCCGTAATCAGATTCTGTTTGACTGCCTCGATGCAGCTTCTAATCTGAATCTGCTCTTCTTCTGTAGGATTAATAATATCAATCCCTACTCTTTCAAAAGCCATGGTATAAATCTTCGTTTGTACGGTTCCCTCTGATGCCAGCAAGCGTATTGATCTGTACCCGGCATGAGCACAATATATAACTGCTGAATCAATGATATTCAATACGCAATCCTCTCTACATTGTAATCTTGACAGCACTTCTGGAAGAAAAATATGCGCCGTATGGCATCCGACAATAATCTTCTGTGCGCCCATATCCTGTAAATGCCTTATAGATGCGGCCAGACAGTCTACTACCTCACTTTTTTTCTCATCATATAAAACTGCCCTTACTCTGCTGGGAATTGTTGAGTAACTGTCCACAATGATATGCGGTTTTTCCCAGTCTCTTTCACTTGGGAATGCCTCCACCAGTCTCCTGAACAAATCTACTGTTGCCAAAGGACCCATTCCCCCGACAATACCAATAATCAATGAATTAACATTCATAACCGTTACCCTCTATTGCATTCAAAAAGCGTTCAAGACTGTAGATATTAAATTTCTGCTCACCCGTCAGTCCCTTGATACAGCCAGGAAGAAATTCATCTCTTACCGGTCCCTCCCAATCCTTCATCCATAAATCCATGGGTCTTGCCATAGGAATTTTCTCCGGAACCGGTAGACCAGGATATTTCATCCTGAACAATTGGCGCAATAGATATTTGCTGTCTCCATTTCTTACCCTGTTCATATCTAAAGGATTCCTCATTTTTAAATCAGCATACGGATCAAGCCACTGCATCCCCAGAAAACGAAAAGCATTATAATATGCCACCCCGGAAGTAGATGTAAAAATATCATTTAAAAAACGAATTACATCAATTCCGTCCCCCATTCGATACGGTTCATAGATGTGATGCATATCAACGGCATTCTTTATTACTTTTTCCGGTGGAACAAACGTATAGCGTTTTATAAACTCGTCAAATTCCCAGTCCTTCGCAAGAAGACCATCCATCCCTCCAAAAGCCATATCTGCATTATCCCCCAGTATAACCGTGTCATGCCCATCATCCTTTATCCTTTTTGTAAGATAGTATAACTGTGGTTCATTTCCGAAAACCGGGCATCCATCATGGACAGATAACACATCCATTATCGAGTCGTAATCATCCCATGATACTTCTACGATAACATGATTCAAACCTGTTCGTTCACATATCTTTCTGGCGCGTTCTACTTCAAGATCATTTTTTGTGGATTCATTATGCACTGTATATGCAAATGCTCCTTTTGGCATATAGGATGCTAGAATCCCGGAATCAATCCCTCCGCTTAACAGAAGCGCCGCTTTTGATAAATCTTTTTTATCCATCCTCTCCCTGATGGCAAAATCAATTTCTTCTGCATTTCCACATGCATATTTTTCGTCTTCGGATATCATATCCAAAGGCTTATGCGTGACACCTTCTTTAAATATCCTGTTTTCATCAACAACGTAACGTACTGCCAAAAAAGAACTCATGCAATATTCTTTGTCTACTGTATAAGTCATTTATTAAACCTCCATTCACAAATGCTAAAGCCACAATATCCATGATCAGAGGTTTCCTTTTGACTGTTCGAACTGTTCGTCAGAATAGCATATTTACTGAAGGTCCATAAGATTTAGGAAACGTTCCAAGCTATATACCATAAATTTCTGCTCACCTGTCATCCCATCAATACATCCTTCCACAAACTCGTCCCTGACTGGTCCTTCCCAGTCTGCCATCCATTCATCTACAGCCCTGGGCATGGCGATTTTTTCAGGCACTTCAAGCCCTGGGAATCTTCGTCTGTATAACTCCCGCAACATATATTTGCTTTCACCGCTTCGGACACGTGCAAGGTCAAGCGGTTCGGACATTTTTAAGGACGCGTAAGGGTCGAGATATCTTAATCCCAAGCTGTCAAACGCATTTACATAAGCCCCTGATGAAGATATTGCCAATACTTCATCCAAAAATTTTATAAAATTAATTCCGTTTGCTCCTGTTCGATATGCTTCATATACCCTTGTAACATCAACTGGATTTTTGAGGACACTTTCTGGTTTAACAAAGGTATACCTTTCCACCCATTCGTCAAATGTCCAGTCCTTAGAAAGAAGCCTGTCATAACCGCCAAATGCCATATCTGCATTATCACCAAAAACAACTTCGTTAAATCCATCATTCATGATCTGTTTTGCCAATGTATAGACCTGTGGCTCATTTGCAAATACAGGACAGCCATCGTGCTTCATCAGAGTATCTATACAGTCTTCATAATCCTGCCACGTCACTTCCACAATACGATGTTCCAAACCGTAGCATTCACATACCTTTTTTGCACGGGCTATTTCAATCTCAGCCTCTTTGGCAGGGCTATCCACAGTGTATGCAGCCGTTCCCTTTGGCATATAAGATGCCAGTATGCCTGAATCAATTCCGCCGCTTAGCAATAAAGCCGTTTTATCAGGCTTTAATCCTTCAAGCTGCTCTTTAATTCTGACTTCAATATCATCAACGGTTTTACATGGGTATTTTTTCGAATCAGGGATAATCTTACATTCTACATGAGAATACCCCCCCCCCGAACTGAAGTTCGCTATCTGCGACATATCTAAATGTCAGAAAGGAACTCATACACCAATCCTTGTCTATTCTATTCATTTTATAATATCCTTTCTTTCTCTTACATTATTTATGCTCGCGGCAAATGTGATCTGCCGTGAGTATCGCGTCAGCTGCAGTAGCAAATTACCATTTGACGCTTTCATCATGTTATACTGTACGGCAGATTTATCTAGCATGCAGTTTAAATATCAGCCACAAGTTTTACAGCCTCGCAAAACACTTCCATGGCACATCTCAAATCCTCACAAGCCAGGTATGTCGGTGCAATCCGGATATATGCGTCTTTTTCGTCATTTCCATAGGGGAAAGTTGACCCGGCCGGTGTGATTTTTACTCCAACATCCCGGCATATTTCCCATACCTTAGCCGCGGAAACGCCCACAAGTTCCACATTAACAAAGTAACCTCCCTTGGGAAGGTTCCATTTTACAAGTCCATATTTCAATAATTCATTTTGAAGTACCTCATCCACAATCTTAAATTTGGGCTCAATGATACTGCGTAAACACTTCATATGTTTCTTTAAACCGTTAACATCTTTGAAAAACAGTGCATGTCTGTATTGATTTACTTTATCTCCCGATTTGAGCTGCAGTAAGGAATTTTTCTTTAACCAATCTATATTGTTCTTACTTGAAGCACAAATTCCCACTCCTCCTCCGGGGAAGGTTATCTTAGATGTAGATGTGAATTCAAATACACGGTCCGGTCGACCGGCCTTTTCACATTCACGAATCATGTTTAATATCTTTGGTTCCTCATCTGTAAGATGATGTACGACATATGCATTATCCCAAAAAATCGTAAAATCTTTCGCAGCCGTTTCCATTTTTGCAAGCCGCCTGACCACATCATCTGAATATATCGAGCCCGTAGGATTAGAATAAAGGGGAACACACCAAATTCCCTTTATTTCTTCGTGATTTTTCACCAGATCCTCGACGATATCCATATCCGGCCCATCATCATAGATGGGCACCGAAATCATCTTAATCCCAAACGTTTCACATATCTTAAAGTGCTTCTCATATCCGGGCGACGGACATATAAAACTTACATCAGGAACATCTTTCCACGGGATACCTCCCTGGAGCCCAAACAACATCCCTTTATTAACAATATCATACATCATGGTCGTACTCATTGTTCCGCCAATATATATTTCATCCGTTTCAACCTCGAGCACATCTGCGAATATTTTTTTCAATGGATCAATGCCACCGGTTCCGGCATATGCCCTATAGTCCACTTCTTTCACCAGGTTTGTCTCAGACGATACCGTATCAAGCATAGGCATAACCATATCAAGCTGCTCTTCCGAAGGCCACCCACGCTCCATGTTAATAGAATAGTGTTTCTTTAATTTTAAATATTCTTCTTTCATAGATTTACTAATTGCTTCCCTCCTTAAGTTCCGAGATAAATACCAATGTCTTCTTGATTGTAAACCCGTGGTTCAAATAAAAACGATGCGTTAAAGGACGGTTTATTCCACAAGTCAACTCTATCGCATGGATCCCCTCATTAAACGCTTTTTCCTTTATCATCGATATCAATTTTGAATAAATCCCTTGCTCCCGATATTGCGGCAGTACTCCGCAATTTCTCAAATAATAGTTTGTGTATCCTTCAAATGCATGCCATTGTTTTTCAGCGCAAAGTACGCCTGCTATCCTCTCATCGCTTTCAGCAACAAAAATTTCAACAGAATCATCTTCCATATATTTCATATAGTTCTTCTCACTGACATCAAAATCAAAAATTTCCTTTATTACAGATGCAACCTCTTTATAATCAGACGGTTTTGCATCTCTGTACAAGAATTTTCCATTGCTCATATAAATACCTTCTTTAAATATTTTTATCCTCATACAATATAAGTTTCCTACGCATCCTTAAAAATTTCTTCAGCAATATTCAAATCATTTTCATCATCAATTTCAAACCACTTACTCCCATTGGAAAGTAATCCATAGATGATTGAGCCATCATCACGTACGATATCTCTCATAATATTTTCAAGCGGAGCCTTTCCGTGCGTATCATCACATACTTTTTTTGCAGCTGGATAAAGCGTATAATCCACAAATCCTTTTGAAAATTTGTGGATGTTAATTGTTTTGCATTTATCCTCTAATGTATAGTCTTCTTCCCGCATCGACTTGTGCGTCCAGTCTTTTATGAATCCATCTTCTCCAATCTCCACAAACGTTCCGTCAAGCCTCGGGTCATAAGTCTCCACTAGAGTTGTATTATTATGCTCGTCTCCATCTATCTTTGTAAGCAGACTTCCTTCAAAAAACACATCTCCCTCAAGGATAAACAACTCATCATATTCCTTTAATGCATCAAGCCCCTTTATCAAAGAATATGAGGTGTTTGTATTGGTAAATTGTTCATTTTCAACATATAAGATTTTCATCCCGTTGTATTCGGTTCCAATATCCCTTTTGATTTCTTCTCCCAGATAGCCTACAACCAGAACGACCTCCATTACGCCAATTGTTTTTAACCTCTGCAATGAATTATGCAAAATCGCAATCCCATTAACCTTGGTAAGACATTTATGTGTGGTAAGAGTAAGCGGCTTAAGCCTTGTCCCCATTCCTGCCACCAAAATAATTGCTTTCTTACTCATTTTCTTCTCCTTACTATATTTCATCGATTAACCGAATAATGTCATGAAAGGGCATTAAACTATTATCAATTTCCTGTGCTCTGTGATTCCTCAATATTTCCTCTGCTGCATTTTGCATGGCCGGAAATGCAGCCCGCATCAGCTGATTCGCATAAATAACAATATTCACCCCATGTGACGCAAACTCGCATTCTCTTACAGTATTAAAACTTGTCGGAACCACCACCAATGGTGTCCCCTTATCTTGTTTTCGGAAGTTATCACAAAATTCAAAAATTTCATCCGGTTCTTTCTTTCTGCTGTGAATCATTATGCCATCTGCTCCAGCATCCCTGTATGAGAATGCTCTACTAAGTGCATCGTCCAGACCTTTATCCAGAATCAGACTTTCGATTCTTGCAATTATCATAAAATCATCTGTAAGCTGCGCTCTCTTTCCGGCCCTTATCTTTTCGCAAAAATTTTCTATCGTATCCTGAGACTGTTCTACCTCCGTTCCAAATAGACTGTTCTTTTTTAATCCTGTTTTGTCCTCAATAATAACCGCCGAAACACCTTTTCTCTCTAACGTTCTCACATTGTATACAAAGTGTTCCGTTAATCCACCCGTGTCACCATCTAAAATGATAGGCTTTGTTGTAACATCCATAATGTCATCTATCGTCCGCAGCCTGGATGTCATATCGACAAGTTCTATATCTGGCTTTCCTCTATCAGTACTGTCACAGAGACTTGACACCCACATTCCATCAAATTGATCCAGTCTGCCTTTCTCCTCGACCACGGTTTTCTCTGCAATGAGCCCAGTCAATCCGCTGTGTGCTTCTATCATTTTCACAATAGGACGCATATCAATTAGTTGTCTGAGCCGTTTCCTTCTATATTCAGGCATAGAAAGTTTTTCTCTGAGCTGTCGGTCAATTTTTTTTACAGAATCATTGCGAGTATAGGGGATCTCAATGAGTTCTCCTCCATATTTTTTCAGAAGAGATACAACGTTCTCTCTTATGACTTTTTCCGGCCCATTATTCCAGTTGTCACCATGTATCACGTAATCCGGATGATATTCCAGAAAGGAGGCGCCATGAACACAACAGCCAGAATGCCCATTGGCATTGAGAACTTTGAAGACATCCGTAGAAGAGGCTTTTACTATGTAGATAAAACAGCCCTGATAAAAGATCTCCTGGAGGGCTGGGGAGGCATAAACCTGTTTACACGTCCCAGAAGGTTCGGCAAATCCCTTAACATGAATATGCTGAAGTGTTTTTTCGAATACGGCTGTGATCCTCAGCTCTTTGCGGGGCTTGCCATTAGTGGGGAGACGCAGCTTTGTGCAGAACACATGGGAAAGTATCCGGTGATTTCCATTACTCTGAAGGATGTGAATGGCAATGATTACCAAACCGCTCTTGGAATGCTCCGTACCACCATTGGAAAGGAAACCATGCGATTTCAGTTCCTATTGGACAGCGATGCACTTACCGCTCGTGAAAAGTCATCCTATGAGAAGTTGGTCAGCATTGATACCACCAATGACCAATTCTTTAGTATGTCCAGGGAAGTGCTTGCTTCCAGCCTTCTGACCCTTTGTGAGCTCCTTTATAAGCATTATGGGCAGAAAGTAATTCTTTTGATTGACGAATATGATGTGCCGTTGGACAAGGCGCAGCATTTTGGTTATTATGACGAGATGGCAGGCTTGATTCGCAGCCTTTTCAGCCAGGCGCTGAAGAGCAACAACAGCCTGGCATTCGCAGTACTGACAGGCTGCCTGCGGGTTTCCAAAGAAAGTATCTTCACCGGACTGAATAACCTGAAGGTATATTCAATTACGGATACACAGTCCGATGAAAGA
>JAAWIS010000120.1 GCA_022796475.1 Lachnospiraceae bacterium
CTTTTTTATTTCTTAATAGTTAATATGAACTACAACTGTTTATGATTAAATCTTACAGATGCTATTGTACCACGGTTTTGAAGATGAGAACTACAAGCTGGATGACGAAGGAATCCCGATCGTTATCGATGCAGCTTACAATGCAACAGATAAAGACTGGATCCGTACCGATATGTTCCTGGTAGGAAACCAGGGATATTTCGCAACCGTTGACGATTTCAACAAGTGTACTGCTGCTGAGAATCCAATTTATTATGATGATGTAGTTGCAAACTACGAGAATTCTCTGGCCGGACAGATTATCCATAAGCCTACCTTTACATCAGAGAAGCAGACTGAGCTTACAGATGATTTCCTTCTGCTCAGATCCAAATATCAGGTACAGTGTATCACCTGTGCGCCGGATCAGATGGATGCTATCTACGATGAGTGGCTTGAGGAAGCAAAGAAGGCCGGTATCGAGGATGTTATTGCAGAGAGAACCGCACATTTTGACGAGGTGTATGGAAGCTAAAAGTCTGAGGATGTTATTCGCGCTTGTTTGCGAGAAAGCAGAATAAAACAAACTTTATGTGCCTGCTCCTGTTCTTCTGACATATTAAGCAGAAGAGGCAGAAGCAGGCATTTTTAACAGGCATGTGCATTTCAATTAAAATAAAAATGCCGGTGAAGCAGGAGCTTTTACACGGCAGAATGGAGGGAATATGGCAGTAAGCGGTATGAATTATGCACCAAAGGGAAAGGCTGAGGCAGTAGTAAAACCAGGAGAATTTAAGATTGCTGCCGTTGCATTGGATCATGGCCATATCTATGGGATGTGCAACGGCCTTACAGAGGCCGGGGCAGAAGTGAAATGGGTGTATGACCCGGATCCGGAAAAGGTAAAGAAATTCCAGGAGGCATTTCCGGATGCCAGGGCTGCTTCCAGTGAAGCGGAAGTCCTGGCAGATCCGGAAGTGAAATTAGTATGCGGCGCTGCGGTAACCAGTGAGCGCTGTGCATTGGGACTTCGTGTCATGGAGGCAGGCAAAGATTACTTTACGGACAAAGCTCCTCTTACCACTTTAAAACAGCTGGAGCAGGCCAAGGAGATGGTGGCAAAGACAGGGAAAAAGTACATGGTTTACTACAGTGAACGAATCCATGTGGAGGCTGCTGTGTATGCCGGACAGCTGATCAAAGAAGGCGCTATCGGAAGGGTAATCCAGGTTCTGGGCATGGGGCCTCACAGAGTCGGCGATCCAAACAGCCGTCCGGACTGGTTTTATGAGCAGGAAAAGTACGGCGGGATCCTGTGTGACATCGGAAGCCATCAGATCGAACAGTTTTTGTACTTTGCAGATGTAAAGGACGCCACGGTGGTCAAGAGCCAGATTGCAAACTACGGCCACAAGGATCATCCGGGACTGAATGATTTCGGTGACTGTATGCTGGTAGGCGACAATGGAACCACCATGTATTTCCGTGTAGACTGGTTTACCCCGGACGGCCTGGGAACCTGGGGCGATGGAAGAATGTTTATTCTGGGAACTGAAGGATACATTGAGCTTCGGAAGTATATCAATGTGGGAACCGGCGACGGAACAAGCAACCATGTGTTTATGGTAAACAAAGAAGGAGAACACCACTTTGAAGTGACAGGAAAGGTTGGGTTCCCTTATTTCGGACAGCTGATACTGGATTGTATCAACCGGACGGAAAATGCTATGACACAGGAACATGCCTTTAAAGCGGCAGAGCTGTGTGTGAAGGCGCAGATGCAGGCCAGTATTCTGGAACGGTAGAAGGATGCTTTGGCTGGCAGATGACTCCAAAAGGCAGGCGCCGGTTTTATGAGAGATGGAGGGGTTATGCAGGTTTTAGAAAGGCTTTATGGAGAAGGAGCAAGAGAGTATGTTCTTCGGGTATTAAAGAAGAATATCATTGAGTGCGCTTTAAAGCCTGGTGAAATGTTGTCAGAAAATACTTTGACGGAAGAGCTGCATGTTTCCCGGACTCCGGTCAGGGAGGCTTTGGTGGAACTGTCAAAGATTGACCTGATTGAGGTGCTGCCTAAAAAGGGCAGCCGTGTGACAAAGATTAATTACGGGCTGGTAGAGGAGTCCAATTTTGCCAGAAAAGTTTTGGAGAGGGCGATTGTGGAGATTTGCTGCCAGCTGGAAGAACTGCCGGATTTAGGCCGGTTGGAAGAGAATATTCGTCTTCAGAAGAAATATCTGGAGATGTCAAACCAGAGCAGGCTGTTAGAACTGGATGATGATTTTCATCGGTTGCTGTTCAGGATGGCGAAAAAGGAACATGTATATGACTATCTGGAGGATATACGTATTCCCTTTGACCGGATTCGGTATCTTTCTCTTCTGGTTATTGTGGATTTGCAGACGGTAAACGATCATATGGAGATTTTAAATGCTGTCCGTGCCCAGAACAAGGAGGAGGCTTTTGCCGTAGTGGACAAACATTTATCTCGTTACTTGTATGACAAGGCAGAGATTGTGAAAAGGTATCCTGATTATATTATTTGATATGCGTTTACGGCGCAGGAAGGAGAACTATGTTAAAAGCAGCAATAGTTGGTACAGGTAATATTGCCCCGCAGCATGTAAAGGGGCTTCTGGAATTTCCGGAGAGGGTGAAAATTGTAGCTCTCTGTGATATTTATCCGGAAAAGGCAGAGAAGATGAAAGAACAGTATCATCTGGACTGTGAAGTATTTGATGACCACCAGAAAATGATTGAGGCCATGCCGGATATTGATATTGTCCATGTGTGTACGCCGCCTTATGTCCATGCGGAGATTGCCATCCATTCCATGGATGCAGGGATGAATGTGGTGGTGGAAAAGCCTATGGCTACCTGTCTGGCAGAGTGCGATGCCATGCTGGAGGCGGAGGAGAGAAACCATGTAACCATGGGATGTATTGCCCAGAACCGTTTCCGCAACTCCATCTATAAACTGAAGAAGACTGCAGACAGCGGGCTGGCAGGAAAGATTATCTGTGCCCATGTAAATTCTCTGTGGTGGAGAGGCCACTGCTACTATGATCTGTGGTGGAGAGGCCTGTGGGAGAAAGAAGGTGGCGGCCCTACCTTAAATCATGCGGTTCATCATATTGACATGATTAACTGGATCATGGGAGAGCTTCCCACAGAGGTTATGGCAATGCTTACCAATGTGATGCATGACAACTCCGAGGTGGAGGACCTGTCCCTGGCCGCTCTCCGCTACGGCAACAACAGCATTGCGGAAGTGACAAGCTCCGTGGTGCATCACGGCGAGGAGCAGGGAATCGTTCTTCAGTGCGCAGATGCCAAAATTGCCGCGCCCTGGGATATCAAGGCGGAGCTGACAAGACCCAACGGATTCCCTATCGAGGAACACAACCAGGAGCTGATCCAGAAGATTACGGAATTCTACAATGCAATTCCGGATCTGCCTTATGAAGGGCATACAGGAGAGATTGATAACTACCTGACAGCTCTTGAGACAGGCGGGCGTCCCATGATAACAGGAATCGACGGAAGAAAGACTGTGGAATTGATCACTGCTATCTACAAAGCCGGATGCAAGAAGATGCTGGTGCAGCTGCCTATTGCAAAGGATGATGAGTATTATACTTTTGAGGGCATTCTGAAAAATGCAGTTCATTTTTACAAGAAAGCCGCAGCGGTAGAGAATTTTGCGGCGGATGATATCACCGTTGGAAATTACAAATAGGCCTTTAGGGGAAAGGAACAAAAGCGTATGACTGATTTTGAGAAGCAGGCCAGAGAGCTGGTGGATAAGATGACCCTGGAGGAGAAGGCGTCTCAGCTAAATTTCGACGCGCCGGCGATTCCAAGGCTGGGGATTCCCAGATATCACTGGTGGAATGAAGCGCTCCACGGCTTGGCAAGGGCAGGTACAGCAACCATGTTTCCTCAGTCTATTGCCCTGGCTGCCATGTTTGATACGGAGGAGATGGAAAAGATCGGGGACATTATCTCTACGGAAGCAAGGGCCAAGTACAATGCCTATTCTTCTGAGGATGACAGGGACATCTATAAGGGGCTGACCCTTTGGTCTCCCAATGTAAACATTTTCCGGGATCCCAGATGGGGGAGAGGCCATGAAACCTACGGCGAGGATCCGTATCTGACCTCCAGGCTGGGGGTTGCCTTTATTAAAGGAATCCAGGGAGATGGAAAATATCTGAAGGCGGCTGCCTGTGCCAAGCATTTTGCAGTACACAGCGGGCCGGAGGAGCTGCGCCATGAGTTTGATGCCGTGGTTTCGGATAAGGATCTGTGGGAGACATATCTGCCGGCCTTTCAGGCGTGTGTAGAGGAAGCCGGAGTGGAAGGCGTTATGGGCGCCTACAACAGGACCAACGGAGAGCCCTGCTGTGGAAGCAAGCTGCTGATGAAAGATATTCTTAGAGGAAAATGGGATTTCCAGGGATATTTTACCTCAGACTGCTGGGCGATCAAAGACTTCCATGAGAATCACCATGTGACAGATACAGCTACGGAATCGGCAGCCCTGGCCCTGAAAATGGGATGTGATATCAACTGCGGAAATACATATTTAAAGGTTATGCAGGCATACCAGGAAGGGCTGGTGACAGAGGAGGATATTACTGAGGCAGCTATCAGGGTCATGAGAACCAGATTTAAGCTGGGACTTTTCGCTGATGACTGTGAGTATGACAAGATTTCCTATGAGAAAGTGGCATGCAAAAAGCACCGGCAGGCAGCCATCCAGGCAGCAGAGCGGTCTGTGGTTCTCCTTAAAAACGACGGGATCCTGCCTCTTAAAAAGGATATGGAAAAGCTGGCTGTGATAGGGCCCAATGCGGACAGCAGATGGCCCCTCATCGGCAATTATCACGGCACAGCCCCCAGATACGTGACTGTCCTGGAAGGGATCGAGATGGTGGCTGAAGATATACGCATTCACTATTCCGAAGGCTGCCATACCATGAAGGATCGGGTGGAGGAGCTGGCTCTGCCAGGTGACAGATTGTCAGAGGCAGTGTATGCTGCCAAAGAAGCAAAAACAGCGGTAGTCTGCCTGGGGCTGGATGAGCGCTATGAAGGGGAGCAGCATGATGTGGGGAACCGGATTGACGAGACCAGCATGGCAGATAAGCCTACCACGGCATTGCCTGACAGTCAGCTTCACCTTCTGACGGCTTTGATTGAGACAGGGGTTGACCTGATTGTGGTAAATATGACCGGAAGCGCGGTAGAGTTAAAATGGCTTCAGGACACCCCCAATGTAAAGGCGATTCTTCAGGGATGGTATCCGGGAGCAGAAGGCGGGCTGGCTATCGCCAGGATTTTGTTCGGTGAGGTGAATCCTTCTGGAAAACTGCCGGTTACTTTCTACGCATCGTCCGAAGGCATGCCGCCGATTACCGATTATTCCATGAAGGGAAGAACATACCGGTACATGGAAAGCAAGCCAATGTATCCTTTCGGATATGGGTTAAGCTACACAAGATTTGCCTATTCCGATCTGAAGACAGAGACAGCTGAAGGCGGAGTGAAGATAACCGTCACTGTGGAAAATACGGGAGCTGTGGACGGCGATGAAGTGACGGAGGTTTATATAAAGGATATTAAGTCTCCGTTTGAAGTGAGAAACCATCATTTGGCAGCATTTAAGAGATTCCATGTAAAAGCAGGGGAAAAACAGACCATAGAACTGCTTATTCCACAGAAGCAGTTTATGGTGGTAAATGACCAGGGCGAGAGAATCAAGGATGGAACAGAGTTTGCCGTGTATGTGGGAGGCACACAGCCAGATGCAAGAAGTGAAGAGCTGACGGGACAGAGGCCGTTGGAGACAGTGATTCAGTATTGACAGAACAAAACCGACGTACATTCTTTTTGAGAAGAATGGGCGTCGGTTTTTATGTTACGGTGACATAATCAAAGTACATACGTGTATTGGATGAACAGCTTGATACGCAGATGAAAGTGTTTGCCAGGATTTAGCCGGCATAATCCCCAAGACAACAAAAAAATGCGTCTGATAGGAATCGAACCTACGCTCTATTATTGAAATATCCTTTATTTACAAGGAAAATTTGAGGGAGTGCCGTATATTTACCCATATAGATACCCATAAATGAATATTGGACATCTGACATAAGTCCATTATCAGTTACAAAAATATGACTGATGGTGGGCTTATTTTAGTGCCTGAATATATAAAGTGAGAAATGGACATGGTTAAGCAAAAAATGTGTGTATGAGTCTCACAGAGAGTCACAGGGGCAATATAGAAGTATATATCTGGCAGTGATTGAAAACGCTGTTTCATTGTGAGAAAATGGTAGGAAGGAGAAAGAAAGCAAATGTCAAGAGTAAAAGGAACTAAATCATTATCAGCTTTTAAAATGGCAAAACGCATATGTGACAGAACAGATAATATCTATAACAAAAAGTTAATCAATAGACATGTGGTTACAGATATTCTTTTAATGTATATGGATGAATGCTATAAAGCGTTGAAAGAAGGGGAGAGGATAGAAATATCTAAAGTAGGGACGATTATACCAGAAGTAAAAGTACATATAGGGAATTATAATCTTCCTATGTGCAATAAAGAAGATGGGAATCCACCATATACAAAGCTGAAGCTAACACGTAATAAATTATTGGGTGATGCTATGAATAAGGCTCTAACAGAAAATATTGAAAATGGTATCTATGGATTGGAACATCTGCCATTCAGCAGGCAGCAGATGGATATTTTAAGGAATAGTGGATACATACCAGAGGATGCAGAAATTGAAAACAGTGATGAAGAATAATGGCAGAGTATATTAGCAATATCAATTAGTTAATAGTTTGGTAAAGACATTATGGCAAAAAAGATAGGAGAATGAAATGAATAAAGAAAAAAATTGTGCTGAATGTGAATTTATGAAGATATATGATTATGGGAACAAAATATTTTATTGCGACCACGAAGCCAGGAAAGATGATATGGGAAAACTAGGAGTAGAGGCTCCAGCTAATGTAATCCCTGAGTGGTGTCCATTAAGGGTGAAAGTAGGCAAGTAAAATAAATGCCTGCTGCCATATGAATTAAAAATGAATATTCACAAATAATCAGGGAGCCTATTCTGGCTCTTTTTTGGCATTCGCTTGTAAACGAATGCTGTCTATTATATATCTATGAAAGGAAATATTAGAAATAAAAATGAGCAATACAAAAGTAACAGAAAGTATAGAAACAAAAATATGTAAGAAATGCGGTAAGATTTTACCAGCAAACAAATTCAGAATAATAAAAGGGCAGTTTAATAATCCGTACTATTTAGGGCACTGTAAAGAATGTGAATGCAAATATCAGCGTGAGTATTTAGAAAAAAAGAATAAAATTGAATTTGCTGACAATATACAGATGCTGTTACAAAGGCATTATAAAGATATTAAGCCTGAAAGAATACTGAATATTTCCAGGTTAAATATTATTCCACTAGGGACAGATGAGATATTTGTAAAATTGATGGATTATAGGAATGCATGGCTATCAAACTACGGGAGAGTAATCAGGTATTCTAGTGGCAAGTATAATTTGCTCCAAGGCAGCTATGATGATTATGGGGCTTTACAATATTCGTTAAAGAAGAACGTATTCTTTGATGGTAAATGGATATATAAAAGTGTTCATCTATATGTAGCAAGAGCAGTAGTAGAAGAATTTATTGTGAATCCAGATATAGCTAATAACGTATACATATGGCACAGTGGGTTTGACAAGCAGGATCATTATTACAGGAATCTTTATCCATTGAACCAGAAACAGTATATGGCGGTCAGAAATCATTTCAATAAGACGGGTGATGATTCGGAAGGATTCATATTAAAAGTAATGAATGATATAAGATACAAGCCTGATGACTGGAGCAAAAGATGCATGGAGTCTACAATGTGTGGGGTTGGATACCATGGTAGTGAAAATGTGGACTGTACATCAGAATCATATCTTAAATGGCATGATATGCTGGTAAGATGTTATAATGCAAAATTCCATGAAAGGCAGCCACAGTATATGGGGTGTACTGTGTGTGAAGAATGGCTGAATTATAGTAATTTCAAAGTATGGTATGACCAGAATAAAATAACTGGAATGGTACTGGAGCTGGATAAGGATATTCTATTTAAAGGCAATAAAGTGTATAGCCCTGAGACATGCTGTTTGGTTCCTCATGCGGTTAATACATTATTTCTAAATGGTAGGAAAAATAGGGGCGATCTGCCTATAGGTGTTCATTTTGATAAGAATAAGGGAAAATACCGTGCCCAAATGTCATTTATTGGTAAACCGATTAAATTGGGATGGTTTGATATTGCTGAAGCTGCCTTTGCTAGATATAAAGAATATAAAGAAGATTTCATTAAGGATATAGCGGAGCAGTATAAGAATATTTTACCATATAAGGTATATGAAGCAATGATGAACTGGAAGATTGAAATTGATGATTAGTTGGTGATGATACGATTAAAGGCATACCGGATGTAAAAGTCCTGTGTGCTTTTTTTACGGATTTGTAGAAATTGGATTATAATTATGGTATAATTCTTGTAAAGTTATTTTCCTTAAAATAGATGAATTATAAGATAAAGCAGTGGGGGATATATTATGAATGAATATAATATAGTGAATTTTGGAAGTATGACAGAACATATGGCAAAAGTTATAAATCATCTAATTGATAAAATTTCCAATGCAATAGGATGGTCAATTAAACCAAAAGAGTTTGAGCAAGCTGTAATTGATGCAAATAGGTCTTTGTTAGAAGAAATATCGAAAAGAGAAGATGTTAATCCGATTGAGCGAGCTGCAATAATAAACAATTTCAAAAGATATATTAAGGAATATGAGAATCAGTTAGATGTAATTAATATAGCGATAAAACATTTGAATTCTAATGCAAAACCAGACGAGGTAGAAGAAGATTGGATTGTATTCTTTTTTGATAAAATAAAATTGGTAAATGAAGAAGAGATGAAAATAATTTGGGGAAAGATATTAGCGGGGGAAGTGAATGAGCCTAATACTTATACAAAGCAATTTTTGCATACTATATCTATTATGGATAGTAAAATGGCAAAAAGATTCTTAAAAATACGAAGTAATTGTTTTTTTATCCCTCCTAAGCTATATATGTTTGTATATAGATCAAATTCTGATAATATTGATAATGGAAGACGATATCAGCAATTGGGTATAAGTTATAAGGATATTAGAGAGTTAGATAACATAGGACTTATTCAATATAGACACCCTAAATTCTTTACAATTAAAAAAAGTTATTTGCAGCTTTTTTATGGGGATAATGTAATAGAGTTGCATGCAAAAAATAATATAATAGAAACAGGAAATGTTTCATTAACAGATATAGGAAAACAGTTGTGTAGAATATGTCAGATAGAATATGATGATAATATTTTAGATATTTGTTTGGATACATGGAAGTATCTTGGGTATAATCCTATTGTGAAAAAACTTGAATAGGTATTATATATAAAGTGATTATTGGTGTTGTTAAAAAGCATATTTTTATATGGGGTATACCTTATATATGCATTTTATTTTTTGAATGGAAACCTACCCCCTATTGTGTGCATATAGTTCGACAAGTCAAAAAAATAAAG
>JAAWIS010000121.1 GCA_022796475.1 Lachnospiraceae bacterium
ACATGGGAACCATCCGTCCCTTTCGCCTCAAACTGCAGGGTTGTATTTTTGCTCCATACACCACACATATGCAATTCACAGGAATTTTTCCCGAGATTTTTCTCTATCGCTTCCTTTCAACCTGATTTCTGATCATCTCGACTGTCCTGTAAAATTCTTCCATCTGCTATTCTCCTTACTCCTTCAAAAAACGCTCCAGCACATCTTCCTTGGGCTGCCGGTTTTTAACGGTCTCATACGCATGCATCCCCATTTTTACAAGCATCTCCCTATGCTTTTCCAGAAAAATGATTTTGTAGGCCATTTTTTCTATATTTCCCACTTCAACAACATAACCGTTGTAACCGTCCTGTACATCATCCCGAACACCTGAAACATCCGTAAGTATGGGCACTGCACCTCCAACCATTGCTTCTACCTGTGAAATACTGTGTCCTTCCCAGTCGGAGCAAGATACCATGATATCCTGATGTTTCCAAAAGTCAGCCATTTGTGCGTGCTCCAGCAATCCAAGCATATGTATCCTATTGGCCAGCCCGTACTGCTGTATCTGTACTCTCATTTCACTTTCATAATCACCTATTCCTGCAAGCTCCAATTGAAAATCACATCCCTTATTTCTTAACATATAAGCCAAACGCATCAGAAGGTCCATTCTCTTCTGTCCTAACACCAAACGCCCTGCATATCCGATTTTAATCGGCTGACCCTTTAGTGAATAACTTCTATCTAATTCTATGCCAAATGCCATCCGCCATTGAAGCAAATGAATTTTGTCCCTGGAAAAACCTTCTGAAATTAATGTTTGCCGTATTTTACTACTGATAACAAGACATTTGTCTATATATTTTTGCACCTGACAATAAGCCATATAGTACAGCGTAACATCATTATGAATAACCGCTATGACTTTTGTTTTCTCAGGATACATCCGCTTTACAAGACACGCAGCAACCAGATTAAGGTTGGGGAAATTACAGACAATCGTACACGGCAAATATTTACATATTGTTTCCATTGTTAATTTTACTCTTATATTTGTGTTTTCTTCCATTGCATATGGTAACTGTACTACCGGAATTTTCTTCGGCGTAATAGTATGTTTTATCAGATCATGCGTAAGACATACTGTATTGTATCCCTTTACCTGCAATTCCTCTGCTCTTTGAAGTGACCATGTTTCAACTCCTCCCAATACCAGACCACCTGCCAAATCAAACAATACATTCTGCCAGGTTACTCTTGCTTTCTTTTTTTCTTCCTTCTTGTCAGTTATACTACACAAAAAATGTATCATGCCATAATAATCTTTCCCCGAATAGATATGTTGGGGCGATATTCCATTATGGATTAACTGCTCCCGGATTCCTTCATCATCTTTGCAGGTTACCAAAAATACTGTATCTGCCCGTCTGCATGCATCTTCAGGTGAAATAACCTTTATATCACAGCACTCCTGTTCCCAAAGATTTTCTGAATTGTCTGTAAAATAATCCGGCTCTATACCAAACATATCAAAAAAACCATATGCACGCCTCCCGATTTCCCCTGCACCAAAAAAAACTATTTCCACAATGATTCCTTTCTTTTTCCTAATGTCTCATTCATATATCACACAGCCCTATATTTTCAATGTTTCAAGATATGTATTGCCCAAATCTTCATACAGCTTTATTTCTGTCACGTGGTTGCACTCCCCCACATACTCCACTTGATCACACATGTAAATTAAAGTCTCCGGAAGTTTGTTTTTAAGTTCTTTTCCCTCTATCCACAGATATTTATAATAGTCAAAGAAAAACTCTTCTATCCCCTGCTGTTCCTTACACATATTCCTTATTTCTTCCTTTGTTCGTGTTTCATGGGCAAATTCAGGACGGCCTCCTTCTCTCATATCCTCAACTGATGCTTCCGGAGATGTAAATATCGTTTCAAGAAAACAATGTTTACTATATAATATACTTCCTCTCTCCAGCTTATCCTCATATACTCCCCTGGCATTTATAGAATATAAATCTTTGACAACACACCTGCAAACATATAACCCATCCATGGGTTCATAAAATATCTGATTGAGCAAATGTTGTACCGTTCCCCGAGAAATAAAATCACAGAACAAATTTTTTTGGGTCATATCCACTCCACTTCCCTTTAGGTATTCTAAATACCGTCCCAGCACTGATTTCGACTTTTTTGTAATCATTTCTAAATGGGCAGCATAATACTCTTCTTCATCCATATGCTTCCCTGCATCATACGGGGTTACCATTTCTTTAGGAAGCCCTATTATATCTGTGAGTACATCATCAGGCGTTTTTGTCCCACGATACATCATCAGGTTATTTAGTGGATCTTCCATTGCTAAAGTCGCACGGATACACAGCTTTCTGGAAGCCAGCAAATAGACAGACTCCGGCAAATCTCCAGTTTCCTGGAATTCGTTTTTGATCCTGTCATATAATCTTTGAAACAAAAAACCATCCCTGGCTCCAAAAACTACATTTTTGTAAATAGGATTTTTACGCAGATAAGCAAGCAGTTCCAACATATAAATTGTTGCCAATGGTGCCGCAAAGGTTTTTCCCAGCATTTCCAGACTATTAATCTGCACAATTCCAGAAGTACCATATAAAGCAAATGGATTATTAAACAGCTCTGCTATTATCAAACCTAATAGATTTTTTTCATTGCATGTATGCGCCCAAGACATAATGTATCGGAAGTTGGATAATTTCATCATCTCAAAAGCGCTTTTAATTCCATAGGATGCAATTCCGCATTTCATCGGCGCTTGTACATCCGAAATTATGTTATCTCCAATATGCAGGCAAACCATACCGTCCACATCTCGAAGATACCGTTCAAATAACCCATTGTTTTTTGACACTCCACAGTCGCAAGACACATAAATATTATCATATCCTTCAATATGCAACTCTTTCAAAAACTCTTCTAATATCTCTGCTCCCAGGTACATATCTGAAATAATACTGACTCGCTTTCCGAGATTCCTGGCATATTCAAGCAATTCCACCATTTTTTTTCTTGGTAGTAGTACACTTCTCTCACAAGCCAACTCTGTCTCCAGCACAATCTTCTCCTGCGCTTTTGTCAGTCCTGCAAATTCGCTGATTTTTTCATAAATCTGATATATATTATGACTGCCAGACTGAAGTTCCGCTTCCCTACGCAACACCTTAAAGCGAGGAATCAGGATCCCTTTTCTCCGTATTCTGTCTTCTACAATATCAAACACATCTGCTGGCTCCAATGTTTTACGCATGACAAGAGTGTCAAACAAATCAAAACTGACAGCATCATATTGTGCAATTAACTGCCTTAATTCCGTTTCACTCCTTCTATAATATCTTGCACCTTCCACAGTAAATGAGCTCCAACCATAAGCTGTTATTAAATCTTGCCCATTTTCTCCATATATATTTATTCCAAACAGCATACATTTATCGACAATTCTTTGATAAATCTCCTCATAATTTTGGGAGGAAGCTCCAATAATAACAACCTCCACATCCCCCGGTTGTATTTCATCCCAAAGGATAATTGGCACACCTGCAATACTGCCTCCAAAATGCAGCCTGTCCACAATTCCAATGACTGAAAATCCATAAAGATTACCAACCAAGCGCCTTGCGACAGTGCCTGTGCCATAAATTAATATTTTTCTATTCCTTAAATGCCCAAGCCTCTCCACAATCTGCTGCCGGTATTCCTGTTTCTTTATCATATTTCTTCCTTATAGCCTGTTACTCTCTGTCTGTTTTCTAATATATACTACTGCCATCTATAACATCTTCTATGGATATAACAGAATAACCACATTTCCTTTCTATTTCTTCCGCAATGCTGTCTGACTGATTCATCACAGCAATAACAATCGCATCTACTTTCGGAAGATCTTCCTCCAAAGAATAAATTGGTATCTCAGAATCCATGTATTTGGCATTCCTGTCTATTATATATTGAACTTTCACTTTAGTATCCGCCAGTTCTCTGATAAAACACTTCCCAATTTGTCCATTTCCATAAACAGCAATATTGCCTGCTCCATACCATTTAAAATAGGCGTCAAACATATCGCTTCTTCCATGTAGCTTCAGCCACGCCAGCAGAAATCTCTGATTTCTCTGCAGATTATCAATGTTCCTGTTTTTTTCCATTATTTTGTTTTTCGCCCGCCTGTGTTCCCATAGAATTCCAGCAATAAAGCCTGCTTCCAAACAAGATGCCATAAATAAAAAGATTTTTTTCATCATGCCCTCACTTATATGCTATGATATCCTTCATGTTTTTCCACCCTATCTCCAGAAGCTTCCAAACAAAAGGAAAATCACATATTTTCCTGCAATTTGATCTTATGTATCCTATATACTTCCAGACAAAATTTATATTTATTCTTAACAATTCCCCTTCTCCAATGCGGGAAATTCCCACTCCATAGTGTTTCGCATTGCGCAGATTTCCTGCAATGCTTTGATAAGAAACAGTAGCATTAAACAGATTTTCATGAAACCTAAATTGCAAAATACTTTGTAATGATGGCTTGGATAAGTCCATATATTCATAAGCATATCGTGTCAACGCCTCTAATTCCATTTTATGGGCATCCGGCGTCCACCAATACGGTAATGTCTGCTTATTGTGTTTGTAAAATTTTGACTTATATTTTGCGCAAGCTGTAACTATATTTATCATAGGGCATTTAATCATCCCTCCGTCATATTCCTTAGCCAAAAGGGCAAAGATATAACTATGCGGATATATGCCGTACCCTTCCTCCATAAAAAACTTCTCTTTATCAGGAATTTTATCCCAAACTTCTTTTCTGACAAAAAATCCCGATGGATGCACTAAAACAAATCCGAACTGCTCCAGAGCCTCCCTGCCCGCCTGATACCTCTCTATCATTTCATTTTTTGACTCTGCAAAACTGAATATCCTGCCTATGTAGCCAAACCCAAAATCCTCCCTTTCCAAAACTTCAATCATTTTCTGCAGATATTCAGTTTGTATCCAATCACGATCCAATAAATGTAACACATATTTACCATACCCTCGATTAATAGTCTCATACCAGTTCCCCTTAGCACCTTTATTACTGGCATTACAGAAAACATGTAGCCTCTTATCCTTTATATGTGATAGTCTTTCTATCGTATCATCTGAAGACTTGTCATCGACTACTGTTACGGAAAACTTAACTGATTGAACCTTCAGAATCTCTTTTACCAATGCCTCTATCTTATCCACTCTGTTATATGTTGAAATACTAATATCAAGAACCGGCGTCACCATGTCACCTTCCTATACTTCGTTTTTATACAATATCTCTTTATTCTTGTAAAATATGAAAATACCGCAGTCATAATCGCCAATTATGCAACCGTATAAATCGTTTTTAAAATCCTCTTTGGAGTATTCAAAAATTTCCAAATTATGTATTATAAAAAATTTTTCTAATTCCAGACTCCTGAATTGCTCCATCACCGTATTTGGTTCAAAAACTCTATGTGCATTGAAATAGAGCCTGTTCTCTTTTCCGACAGGCACGGCAAAATATAACCTGCCTCGTTCCGCCAGCACCCTTTGCATTGCATGCATTGCCTTGAAGCACGCTTCTGTATCTATAGCATCTCCATAACGTCCTAATCCAAAATGCTCTACGGCATGTAGCGATGACAGCGACTTGATTGAATTGTCAGGAATGGTCTCCAAATTCGTCGCATCCGCCTGAATAAATTCAAGCGGTACAATTCCGGCTCCCGGATTCCATACATCTAACGGCCTGATGTCTATAACCGTGGTATGGATATTGGCTGTAATCAAATGAGATATAAATCCCTCAATTCGAGATCCTATATCGTAATGATGTTCCGGACAATCTTCTATAATTCTTTTTGCCACTAATATATCCATGGAGTAATAGTGCAAATCCATGCTTCCTGCCGAATCTCTGTAATCTTTAAGCATCGGTGTTTCATACTTCGGACAAAGCATAAATGCACTGTTCTCCCGTTCAAAATACTGCCTGTTGTACTCCTCCCTGTCTGCGTTATATTTCGCCATATCATGTCTGCGATGCAGATCATCTATAATATCAGTTATACTTATAATCTTATGTTCTGTTATCCCTATCGCATTTAGCTGAGCCTTCAATTCCTGCGCATATTTTTTACTGCATATCAGAACCTTATCATACTCTTTCCCTGCAAGTTCGTTGACTGCCACACATTGATATCCTGCGACCATCTTTCCAGATTTTCCATTATCCGCTATCGTTGTAATATTATATTCTTCCTTAATAAATTTTTCTTCTTTAAAAAATATATCTCCGGCTCCGACTATAGCTATATTCATTCTGCCCCCCTCCGCTCCTAAAGCCTGTCCCAGTCTGGCGGACATATGTTCGTTAAATTGCAGAAATTATCCCATTTTTTAGGCGCTATGACTATCTTATCTTCATTCTCGTTTAACCAGGCCCCCCACCAGCTAAAGGAACTGTTTGCAATTATATTATGTCTGCATTGACTCATCAGATACATGTCATACCAATCTTCATATTTTTCTAACATACCAGAATCAATATAAGAAGCCTCATCTATCCTGATATTCTCTTTGCACCACGAAATATCATCAGAAAATATATAAAAACGCGGATTCTTTACCTTTTCCATAATCATCTTTATCGCTTTTTCATAATATTTCTCATCACAAATTTCATCCAGCCTCCGCTCCTTTTCAGCCAGATAATCTCCCCGCCTTACATGCACACTTATAGAATTATTTCTATGCATTTCAGCGACCAACAGCTGCAACTGTGTCTCTTCAATCTCCGGAAATTTCAAACGCTTTAGTAAATCATCTCTGATTTCATCAGCAAATAAGTAAGTCTGGAAATATCCTTCCACAATCCCCCTCCTTACCTTTCTCCAATCGCTGGATACTCCATATTGTACATACTGGGTAATATCAGGTTCTGCATAAATATACTTTTCATCCACCCCTTCCACTTTGGAAATCCTGTCCTTCATGAAATAATATTCACGGGCGACAGCTGAGGCATATCGGAAATTAATGCTTTTAAATATTCTTTCAAGTTCGAATCTGCGGGTATTTACATACAAATAACTTGAAATGTCTGCAACAACCTCGCATCCATTAAGCTCAAGGCAACGTGCAAGCGAATATTGAAACAGCTGATTGCCCAAACCTCCTGCATATTCTATCACGATACTCCCGCTGTTAAAATTCTGTTCACCCTCCAAGAATTTGCCCCTTTGCATCACTCTGAATTCTAAAAACTGATTAATACCATATTTATTTTTCAGTTCTGCCTCTATCTTCTCCACGTCATTTTGTACGGCAATAATAACAGTACCTCCGAACCCTCTCAGTACCTCTGGTGACACTATTTCCTTATCATACAAAAATGTCCCCCATTTTTGCGCATTATTATCCACATAGCAGATAATATCACACATATTTTCATAAAAATGATAGGCCGTATTTCCATATCTCCCTGCACCAAAAATTATCACTTTATCCATAATACTTTTCTTCTACTAAAATTTTATCCTTTCCGGACATTTCCAACAGATTTTGCTCTTTGGAACACCCATCCGCATTAATGAATGTTTTATTTCTTCCGCCGACTTTTCGTCCATGACTCCAATCAATACCTTATCATATACTAAATATGGTATTCTCCGTGGATCAATTAGCTCACAATAGTCACACTTATACTTTTCATAATACCTGTCTGTCCATGCAATCAGCTCGCATTTGACATATTTTCGGATTTGTGTGTAATAATCACACCCCACGGAACCTGCCCCGTACAGAATAATTCTTTGTCCGAACATTTGCTCAATATTTGGAAATTGATACATTTGTACATTTCTTTCTAAAGATCCATTCTCCCTTTTTGTCAATATCTCCGTTAATCCACGTATATAATGTTCATCCACATACTCCTTTAAATAATCCCATACCCCATATCCAATAAACACTTCCTGCAGAGCATTATGTAAACCACTCATCCGTTTCATTATTGTAACATTTTGATCATGGGATAATGAATTCTCTCTTATGGTATAATGATAATATGCTTCACGAGTTACAAAAATTTTATTGCATATCATGAAGCAGTTACACAGACAAAGCAAATCTTCTCCAAAACTTGAAGCGTCTGCTATTGTACTATAGCTTTTAATTACCAAATCTCTTTTAAATAATTTAGACCATATACTTGGTGTAAACGCATGCACATTACTATTTCCAAGTACCACATTTTTCAACATTTCAACTCTGTTTTCCTCCGTTATACAGATAACTCCCCCCCTTTTTACGCCTTTCGCTTCCTGTATATTGCCATAAAAAAAGCCGCTATGTACAAAGTCTGCTTCATGTTCCATTAGCAGTTTATGAAGTCTTTCATATAGCACAGGCTCTACATAATCATCGCCATCTACAAATCCTATCAATTCCCCTTTGGCAATATTTAGCCCGTTTTTACGCGCCCTGACCAAACCTTCATTCCTTTGATGAAGTACCTTGATCCTGGCATCCTCCGCTTCCAACCTGTCACAGATACTTCCTGAGCCATCACTGGAACCATCATCCACTATGATAATTTCCAGCAATGGATATGTCTGCACCATAATACTTCTTATACACTTTTCAACATAATCTTCCACGTTATAGACGGGAACAATAACGCTGATCAATTTATCTGTTTCCATATGCTTTCATTCCTTTTCTACCAAATTCCAAACAGCCTATCCCACAAAATATCCACCTTAGGTAACATGGAACATTTTAATTTTTTTGTATTTCCTCCAAATTTCAAGTCCAATCAAATACCCCGCTGCAAGCAACGGGGTATCAATCTTGCAGCGCTGCAGAGCAGCGGGGTATTTGACCCTCGCGGCATTCGTCAAATGTGCAT
>JAAWIS010000122.1 GCA_022796475.1 Lachnospiraceae bacterium
AAATGAACATGTTCATTTCTGCAAAAAGTAGAGATAGCTCCTGAACACAATACTGCAGCGGTAGTTGTTTTCATTCCGCCAGCCGTAGAACCAGGGGAGCCGCCTATCAACATTAAAAGGATTATAATGGATTGGCTTGCCTCACTCATGGCAGTTATGTCTGCTGTATTGAAACCTGCAGTTCGAGGCGTTACCGCCTGAAAAACAGACAAAAGAATCCGCTGTCCAAAAGGAATCGATGAAAATTCAAAAAGATAGAAATAGACTGCCGGTAAAAATAGAAGAATGGCAGTAATACACAGTATTACTTTGCTCTGCATTGTGTATTGATGAAAATGCCATTGGTGGATTCGGATATCCTCCAAAGTAAGGAAGCCAATTCCTCCGATTATAATCAACGCCGCAATTGTCAGATTAATTACTGGATTGGCGGAATATTCAGTGAGGGAGGAAAATTTCTGATTAATCCCCATCAGATCAAACCCCGCATTGCAAAAAGCAGATACTGAATGAAAGAGCGCCATCCAAAGGCCTTTTATACCAAAATCACGGCAAAAAACGGGAGTCATAACTGCAGCGCCCAGCATTTCTAAGCCAAAAGTAACTTTTACAATAAATTTGGTCAGCCGTACAATACCGCCTATTTTAGGTGCTGCAATGGCTTCCTGCATTGTGCTCCTTTGCATTAGGGAAATTTTTCTGCCAGAAGCCATGTTGAAAATAGCGGCTGCCGTAATTACGCCCATACCTCCGATTTGGATCAGAAGTAAAATAATTAGTTGTCCAAAATCCGACCAATATGTGGCTGTATCATAGACGGCAAGCCCTGTAACACAGACCGCAGATACCGAGGTAAACAAGGCATCTAAAAAGGCAGATGCATGATTAGAACGGTTTGAAAGAGGAAGCATCAGAAGGAAGGTTCCCATTAAGATTACTCCGGAAAACCCAAGAATAATAATTTGAAACGATGTTAGTTTCTTCTTTTTGTAAGATAATATTCCCATATAAGAGAACCCTCCTTATTTGGTTGCTGTACTTTAATCATACAGCAAAATAAATAAAGAGGGTAAAAGTGTATTGATATCTGTGTTAAGATGAGATAAAGATGATATTGATCTGCTGCATAGAATTCTTATCACTAAGAGGGGATTTTTATAAAACAGAGTCCGGTTTGCCGGACTCTGTTTTAAGGAAAACTTATTCTTTCAGATTCCCTTTTTTAATATGGCTTTGAATGATGTGATCGCTTACTTCAAATAATGTTTGAGAGCCTAATTTGGTTTTCGACTGTCTTTCGTATACTTGCTTTGCCGTTACCTGATGCTCTTTCCAATCTCCTCCGTTATTGCTGTTGTTTAACAGCAGCGGCTGCAGGTTGTCCATTGCATGTGCAAATCTTGCTTCTGGTGTCTGGTATTCTTCAAATTCATCAAACAGTGCAATAAACTCATCCTTTTGATCTTTGGGCAGGATGGAATATAGTTTCTCTTTTGCTGCATCCTCCCTGGCTTTTTGGCTTTTTAAATTTTCGGCGTCATAAGCGTAAGTATCTCCCGCTTCGATTTCCACAATATCGTGGATTAAGCACATCAGCATAACTTTAGAAATGTCGATTTCTTCATTGGAATATTCCCGAAGCAAATACGCCATAATTGCCATATGCCACGCGTGTTCCGCGTCGTTTTCATTTCTTCCGTGGCCGGATAAATGAGTCTGCCGGAAAATATTTTTTTCTTTATCGATTTCTAATGCGAAATCCAATTGTTTTTTTAACCGTTCATCCATAGAACCATTCCTTTAGTGGTCTGTACAGGCGTGATCCGATCCGCACCCATGACTGCCGCATCCGCCTTCATGGTGATGATGCTCACCGTGATGATCGCAATGGACGTTGGCATCATATTCCAGCTTATCTGCCAATAAGGCTTCTACCGCCTCGTCTGCATTTCCGGAAACTCCGCCGTAAAGCCTGATATTAGCTGCAGCCAGAGCTGCCTGGGCGCCGCCGCCAATGCCGCCGCAGATTAAAGTGTCTGCATGGAGTTCATTCAAAACCCCTGCCAGTGCTCCGTGGCCGTTTCCATTGGTTCCCACCACTTCAGAAGCAATTACTTTGCCATTATCAATATCATAAACTTTAAACTGTTCTGTGCGCCCGAAATGCTGAAAAATATTGCCGTTTTCATAAGTTACAGCGATTCTCATAATTCATTCTCCTTTCTGAAACCGGGTTTTCGATCAAGCAAAAGGCTGCCGGCCTTTACGATTAATAGTCGCAAGAGCGGCAGCCTGATTTTCTGAATACGAAATATCCCCAAACCTACATAAGTATGAAATCTCTTGATTAAGCTCTTTCCACTAAACCGGAACGTAAGCAAGAAGTACATACATACATCTTCTTGGAACCGCCGGTGGTCTTAACCCTTACAGATTTTACGTTAGCTTTCCACATTTTGTTGGATCTTCTATGGGAATGGCTCACAGCATTACCGAAGTGAGCAGCCTTTTCGCAGATTGCACATTTAGCCATGACTTTGCACCTCCTTTGATGGTACTTGGATTTTTCATTCACAATATCAAAAAATCCACAACGCCTATATCTTATCAGAAACTCTTAAAAAAAGCAAGTGAAATTTAAAAATTCGTTTCTTTTTTTCGGAAAATAGTGTATACTTGTCAATATAAATCGTTAGGAGGCTATAATATGAGGGGTCGAATCAATACAAAACTGGGTGAAATCCAAATTAATGCTGATGTGATCGCATTATATGCAGGAACCACGGCTGTAGAATGTTTTGGAATTGTGGGGATGGCTGCTGTCAGTATGAAGGATGGCCTGGTAAAGCTGTTAAAGCGGGAAAGCCTGACTCATGGAATTAACGTGGATATTAAAGAAAACCATATGGCCATCGACTTTCATGTGATCGTGTCTTATGGTGTCAGTATCTGTGCGGTGGCAGATAACCTGATTGAAAATGTAAAATACAAAGTGGAAGAATTCACCGGAATGGAAGTTGACAAAATCAACATCTACGTAGAAGGTGTGAGAGTGATTGATTAAGGAGGAAACCGGTGATATGAATACCATTGATGCAAAGCTGCTTCAGAAAGCATTTTTAGCAGGAGCCTGCAGCCTGGAGGCAAAAAAAGAGTGGATTAATGAATTAAATGTATTTCCCGTTCCTGATGGGGATACAGGGACCAATATGACCCTTACCATAATGTCGGCGGCAAAAGAAGTGGCAGCCATTGAAAAGCCTACAATGGAAGCATTGGCGAAAGCCATTTCTTCCGGTTCTTTAAGAGGCGCAAGGGGAAATTCCGGCGTTATCCTGTCCCAGTTGTTCCGTGGGTTCACAAAGGAGATAAAGAACGTTCAGGAGATTGATACCAAAACTCTGGCCCGTGCCTTTAACCGTGCTACAGAAACTGCTTACAAGGCAGTTATGAAGCCGAAAGAAGGCACCATCCTTACGGTAGCAAAAGGGATGTCAGATAAGGCGGCTCAGCTTTCTGAGCAGAACGATGATATTCTGGAATTTTGCAGAGAAGTAGTGAAAGAAGGCGATAAGGTTCTTAGCAGAACACCGGATATGCTGCCGGTATTAAAGCAGGCAGGGGTGGTAGATTCCGGCGGCCAAGGCTTGATGCAGGTGTTAAAAGGCTGTCTGGAAGGGCTGTCAGGCAAAGAAGTGCTCCTACCGGCAGAAGGAGCTGTTTCCTCTGCTGGAACCAGCGTTTCCGTTCCGGCAGACCGATCAAAACTGGATACAGCAGATATTAAATTTGGGTACTGTACCGAATTTATTATTAATGCAGAAAAAGAATTTACCAGCCGGGATGAGGCCGAATTGAAAGCATACTTAGAAGAACTGGGAGATTCTATTGTTGTGGTTGCCGATGAAGAAGTGGTAAAGGTCCATGTTCATACTAACCATCCTGGTTTAGCTTTTGAGAAGGCGCTTACCTTTGGCTCCCTGTCCAGAATGAAAGTTGATAATATGCGGGAAGAGCATGAAGAACGGCTGATTAAAGACGCCCAGGTAATTGCTGCCCGTCAAAAGGAAAAGGAGCAGGAAAAGGCTTTAAAGGAAGAACCGAAAAAAGCCTTCGGCTTTATTGCAGTATCTGTAGGAGAGGGGTTAAGCGAAATCTTTAAAGGAATCGGAGCCGACTATTTAATCGAGGGCGGACAGACTATGAACCCCAGTACAGAGGATATTTTAAATGCTGTTGAGCAGGTAAATGCAGAAACCATATTTGTGCTTCCCAATAATAAAAATATTATTTTGGCAGCCCAGCAGGCTGCACATTTAGTAGAAGACAAAAAGATTATTGTAGTGCCTTCCACCACAGTGCCTCAGGGAATTACCGCTTTGATTAATTTTATGCCGGATTTAAAAGCAGAAGAAAATCTGGATAATATGAAATCCGAGATGAGCAGAGTAAAGACCGGGCAGATTACCTATGCTGTCCGCACTACAAATATTGACGGTATGGACATTAATGAAGGCGATATTATGGCGCTTGGAGATACCGGAATGCTGGCAGTGGAAAAGACGATACCGGCTGCTGCCATTAAGGCGCTGGAACGAATGATTGATGAAGAATCCGAGCTGGTTACCCTTTATTACGGAGCTGAAGTATCAGAGGAAGCGGCAGATGAATTGCTGAACCAGGCAAATGAGCAGTTTCCGGGTGTGGAGATTGAACTTCAAAATGGCGGGCAGCCAGTGTATTACTATATGATTTCTGTCGAATAATAAGGAATCAGCGCTTATGAACGGACAGCCGATTGAAGAATTAAAAGGAATTGGTGAGAAAACAGGAAAATTATTCCGGAAACTAGGAATTGAAACGGTATTGGATCTGCTGCAGTACTATCCCAGAAGCTATGACGTGTTTCATGCTCCAGTACCTGTGGGACAGTTAAAAGCCCAGTCCATTTATGCGGTAGCTGGTGTTTTATTAAAGCCGGCAGATTTAATCCGGATAAATGGGATGCAGCTTGTTACAGCAACGATAAAAGACTTAACTGGAAGCCTGCAGTTGTCCTGGTATAACATGCCTTATATCCGATCCAGTTTAAAATCAGGAATTCCATATATTTTTCGGGGCAGAGTGGTGCAAAAACATGGCCGGCTTTCTATGGAGCAGCCTGAAATTTATACCCCGGAAGAATATGAAGCATTATCCTCTTCCCTTCGTCCTGTTTACGGACAGACCAAAGGGCTTGGAAATAAAATGATTGCAAAAGCCGTATCCCAGGCTCTTACAATACGCCAGCTAGAGCGGGAATATCTGCCGGAAGATCTTCGGAAAAAGCATCAGCTTGCGGAATATAATTTTGCTGTCAGGCATATCCATTATCCAGAAGATGAAAACCAGTTGCTGTTTGCCAGAAAACGTTTGGTTTTTGATGAATTTTTTCTGTTTCTCATAGGGATTCGGCGGCTGAAAGAAAAAAGAGGAGATCAGAAGTCCCTGTTTTCCATGGCTTCCTGTCAGGAAGCCGGGAAACTGAAAGATTCCCTTCCCTACCGTCTGACAGATGCTCAGCAGCGGACCTGGGATGAGGTAAAGGCAGATATGCAAAGCGGACTTGCTATGAACCGGTTAATACAGGGAGATGTGGGTTCCGGCAAAACGATTATTGCAATTTTGGCCTTAGTTTTGGCAGCAGAAAATGGATACCAGGGAGCGCTGATGGTGCCTACAGAAGTATTGGCAAAGCAGCACTACGAAGCTATGGTTTCGCTGTTTTGGCAGCACGGGATTTCGAAAAATCCGGTTTTAGTTACTGGTTCTATGACTGCTAAGGAAAAACGTCTGGCCTATGAATCCATTGAACGCCATGAAGCAGATATTATTATCGGCACCCATGCTTTGATTCAGGAGAAAATTAGTTATGATCAATTGGCTCTGGTGATTACAGATGAGCAGCACCGTTTTGGCGTCGGACAGCGGGAAGCCCTGGGGGCAAAAAGCAGCGGCGGCATTCCTCACGTGATGGTAATGAGCGCTACCCCCATTCCACGCACCCTTGCAATTATTTTATATGGCGACTTGGACATTTCCGTAATTGATCAGCTACCTGCCAACCGTCTTCCTATTAAAAATTGTGTAGTGGGGACCGATTACCGAAAGCGTGCTTATGATTTTATTGCAAAGCAGGTAGCAAAAGGACGGCAGGTATACGTTATTTGTCCTATGGTAGAAGAAAGTGAGATGATAGAGGCAGAGAATGTGCTGGACTATACAAAGATTTTGAAAAAAGAGCTGCCTTCTGCAATACAGGTGGAATATCTCCATGGAAAGATGAAGGGAAAAGAAAAAAACCAGGTGATGGAGCGCTTTGCCATGGGAGAAATTCAAGTGCTGGTTTCTACTACTGTAATTGAAGTAGGAGTTAATGTTCCAAATGCTACTGTAATCATGATTGAGAATGCTGAGCGGTTTGGGTTAGCTCAGCTTCATCAGCTTCGGGGCCGGGTAGGAAGAGGGGAACATCAATCTTACTGTATTATGGTAAATGGATCGGAAGATGGTGATATCAGCAAGCGCCTGGAAATTTTAAACCACTCAAATGATGGTTTTTATATCGCTTCAGAGGACTTAAAGTTAAGGGGGCCAGGTGATATTTTCGGAATCCGCCAAAGCGGAGAATTAGAATTTAAGCTGGCAGATATTTTTACAGACGCCAATATTTTGAAAACCGTTTCCGAAGAAGTAAAGCAGCTTTTGGAGCAGGATCCAGAGTTGGAAATGGAAGAGCACCAGGAATTAAAGAAGCGGCTGGAAGAATATCTCCAGAGTCATTATGATAAGCTGAACCTGTAACTGGAAATTTAAAATTGACATCAGGGCAGAGCCGAATAGAAGCATGGGAGGATTATGATGAATCAGACAATCGAAACAATTTTAAAAAGAAGAAGTACCAGAAGTTTTATGAGAAAACCATTAAAGGAAGAGGACCTTAAGGTTATTGTAGATTGCGGACTCCATGCGCCCAGCGGAATGGGGCGTCAGACATGGAAATTTACGGTGGTGGAAAACAGAGAGCGGATCCGAGAGCTGGCTGATGCTGTTGGAAAGGAATTGGGACGGGAAGGATACGATATGTATGATCCGGAAGTATTGATCATTCCCTCTAACTTAAAGGACAGTCCATTTGGAATGGAAGATAATGCATGTGCTATGGAAAATATCTATTTGGCTGCAGAGGCTCTGGGGATAGGCTGTGTATGGATCAATCAGTTAAGAACGATTTGCCAGGAGCCAAATATCAGAAGGCTTTTAGATGAGCTGCATATTCCGCAAGATCATGTGGTTTATGGTTTGGCTGCTTTAGGATATCGGGATGATACGCCTGTTTTGCCGAAAGAAAGAATCGGGCAGGTGGAATATATAAAATAAGAATCATCCCCTAATTCCCTTAGGGTAAGTTTCGAGTATGTCTGAAAATGCCGTCAGGACTTAAAGTGTGTATGAAAATTCATTCCCACTTTAGCCCTGGCGGCATTTGAGTATTTTATAAATTAGAAAATGGATCTTCAGAGGATTCCCTCATAGCCGGGTTGTACTGTAACTCTAAGAATCCGTTAAAATTTTTATTATACATCTTCTCCAGCTCAGATGTGTAGCCCACTACCATATGAGGCTGTTCTGCTGCATAGATTTTTAATATTTCCTGTGTATCTTTCTCGGACAAGGAAATATGGAATAATTTTTTCGCTTTGGTATACAGACGCATTTCGCTTACGCTGTTCCGTCCGGTTCTGCTGTAATAATATCCCCAAATAAGCTCTTTATTTGCAAGGATTTTTGCTTTGGCGCCATCCATGTAGATTGTCCATTTGCGTCCTACCCACACATTCTTTGCAATATTGCGTGCCTGATTAAAGTCTTCTTCAATCGCTGCCATGGAAATGGTGCTGTCTTTCTGCAGATACTGATGTATATTCTTTATGTATGCATTACTGAAAAGACCGAATAAACTTAAAACAGCAAAAAGCAGGAGAGCCACAGCGCCAGCGTTTACAACCCAAAACAGAAGGGCATTTAATCCGCCGATATTTTTGGTATCGAGTTCATAGAAATAAAATTTGTCGTATTCTCCTTCCGTAACTTCCAGATCTGTCATGGCGCTTCTAAAATAGCGTTCCATTTCGGAATCCATTTTTGTCCATGTTCCGGTAACGGTAACCGGATCCGGAGGTGCTATTTTTCCGGTTTCATCGTTCCAGTACTCAAAGGCCTCATTCATTTTTGCGTTCATACTGCTTTGCTTGCTCTTATCCAGGTAGACGCTGTAAAAATACCAGGTAGATGAATCGGCTTCATAGTCGTTAACCGATTGAAAGGCTACATAACTGTAACCGTTGGTACTTGTTGTTTTTCCGCCATATTTCCTGGTTGTAGTGGTGGTATGTTCCACATAGTCATACAGGAAAAATTCAGTGTCAATGGTAACATACATTCCTTCATATGCATCCGGATTAGCAGTGATGTCCAGCTTGGTAGGCCCGGTAATGACATCAAAAATGGCAAATTTTGAAATAGCCAACAGTGCAACAACAGCAATTATAGATAATATGACCCGAATTATGTTTGATTTTCTGGATTTTTTTCTAAGTGTTTCTAACATGATTTCTCCCCCTTCGTGTTCAGTTTGGTTTCATATTTTAATGCTGCCTTTATAATATACTATAATTCCACCATTTCGTCTATAGGATTTTTAGCAGTTTTATGTGATTTTAGAAATGGAAATTGGTATCATATGGATGATTTTTTCTAAAAAGGGGCTGTCGCACTAAGTAATTAGTGCGCAGCTCCTTCACAGCTTCAAATCAGCTATGAAAAGCTGACCGAAAAAGAACGCACGGACTTGAAAAACATCATGAAAAAATCCGGCATCTATAAGGATTCGCCTTT
>JAAWIS010000016.1 GCA_022796475.1 Lachnospiraceae bacterium
CCCTAAGCGGGGCATGGGGGTTACTGTGAAAGCTTGGCGCCCCGTCGCCAAGCTGTGCGGAAACGGGGCCGCGAAAACAGCGTTATAGAGTAACATCTTTCAGCAGATCATAAAAGAGGAGAATATTATGGAAAAACGAACGGTTATCATAGACTGCGATCCAGGAATTGATGACAGCCTGGCATTAATGCTGGCTTTGGTTTCACCTGAGATTCGGATTGCAGGAATTACGGTAGTAAGCGGAAATGTACCTGCTGATCAAGGCGGTAAAAATGCATTGAAAATTTTAAAATTTATGGGACAGCTTGATATTCCTGTCTGTCAGGGAGCCATGGTTCCACTGAAACGGGAATACATCAGCGCAAAAGATACCCATGGGGAAGATGGATTAGGAGAGTCAGGAATTCCGGAAATAACAGAGGCGTCAGTTCATCCTGGAGCGGTTGATTTTATCCTGGATACTCTAAAGCGGGAGGAAAAAGTGTCAATAATTGCCATTGGCCCTTTAACGAATCTTGCACTGGCCTTAAAAAAGGAGCCTTTGGCCTTTCAGAATCTGGATATGCTGGTATCTATGGGAGGCTGCTTTAAGAGCTACGGAAACTGCTCTCCAGTAGCAGAATATAATTACTGGTGTGATCCGGACAGCGCAGAATATGTATATCAAAATCTGGGCAGGAAGATTCACATGGTGGGCCTGGATGTAACCAGGGAAATTGTACTTAGTCCCAATATTTTGGAATATATGAAACGGCTGGATCAGAAAGAGTGTCAGAAGAGAGGCGCTTTTGTAGAAGCAATTACCCGTTTTTATTTTGATTATCACTGGAAATATGAAAATCTTATCGGATGTGTGGTGAATGATCCGCTGGCAGTAGCTTACTTTTTAAATCCGCAGCTTTTAAGTGGATTTGATGCATATGTGGCAGTAGAAACTGGAGGAATTTCCATCGGACAGTCAGTAGTGGATGCCATGGGATTTTGGAAAAGACAGCCAAATGCCCATGTCCTGACTCAGGTAGATTCTCTTGGTTTTTGGTCGTTTTTTCTGTCACGGCTTTATGGCATGGAAGAAGAGAGGATTCGCCAGGTATTAAAGGATTTGATGATATGACAGTTATTGCCGGCAAAGGATTTGTAAGGAAAGTGCCGGCTGGATTTGGACAGAAACGATAGATGGAATATGAGAAAAAGGAGATTTTACAAATGGAGTACAGTAAAAAAGAAAGAATGAGCAGAAAGAAAGAGAAGATAGGGATGAATGGAGTGGAAGAAATCATACAGCCGGAAAAACGGAACAAAAAAAGGATGCAGTCAAACTGTATGCGGCTGACCATGGCTGCCTTTTGCATTTCCATAAATTTTGCAGGGGCCTATCTTGCCCTTTGCTTAAAGCTTCCAGTATATTTAGACAGCATTGGAACCATTTTGGCTGGAGCGGTTCTTGGCCCCTGGTATGGAATGGCGGTAGCTTTCGGAAGCGGGCTGCTCAGCGGGGTAACTTCCGATATTTACGCTATATATTTTTTGCCTGCCGGAATGATTACTGGGGCTGCCGCCGGTTTTTTGTTTCCTACCCGGCTGTTTGATAAAAAAAGGATGCCTCTTGGAACGGCTTTGATTACACTGCCGGGAACAGCAGTCAGCTCGTGCATTTCTGCTTTTTTGTTCCACGGGGTAACCTCTTCTGGTTCTTCTATTCTGGTTCAGTTGTTAAGCCAACTGGGATGCAGCATGGTGGTAAGCGCATTTGCAGTGCAGATTATTACGGAATATGCCGACCGTTTCATTTCAGTAGCATTTGTGCTGATATTAAGGGCATGTATGACTGCAGATATGAAAGTTCGCTTGAAAGGGGGACGGCCCCATGGAGCGGTATAATGTGATTCGAAATAAGAACCAAAGAGAAATTGTCCTTTTGAAATCCTTTCCCTGTGCCTGGGGAAAATGTAAATTTTGTGACTATATTAACGATAATTCCAGAAATGAAGAGGAGATGACAGTCTTTAATTCCCGGATTCTTTCCAGAGTAACAGGAGAACTTGGTGTTCTGGAAGTGATCAATTCCGGAAGCTGCTTTGAACTTCCAAAAGCTACACTGGAAGAGATCCGGAAGATTGTCCACGAGAAAAATATAAAAGAGCTGTTTTTTGAATCACACTGGATGTATCGCCATAAGCTGAATGAAATGCGGGATTTTATGGGGATTCCCATCACCTATAAGATTGGGGTGGAAACCTTTGACTATGGGTTTCGGGAACAGTATCTTAATAAACATGCAGACTTTAAAACACCGGATGAAGTTGCAAAGTTTTTTGATTCACCTTGTATTATGGTTGGAATAAAAGGACAGACCAGAGAAATGATCGACTATGATATCCGCATGGTAAAAAAGCATTTTCGATTAGGAACTATTAATGTATTTACTAATAATACGACTCAGGTTAAAAAAGATCAGGAGCTGGTGGAATGGTTCATTAAGACCTATGAATGGCTGAAGGAGGATCCATCCATTGAAGTCCTTTACGAAAATACGGATTTTGGCGTAGGCGACTAATAAACAGCCCTTCGGAATCTGACGAATCTTACCTCTAAATTTATGGAAATTTTATGGAAAAAGTACCTTCTGGGGATTTTGCAGAGGGTACTTTTGTGCTATGATAAGGGCAGGATCTTTTACAGTATAATGGTTCAGCACAGGTTATCAGAATAAGGAAGAAGGTGAAAATTTCCAATGTCATACACAATTTATGTCAGGATGAAAAAAGTCGGAAAACAGAAAAAGGAAGAGCTTGATCCGGTTTCGTTTGAACTGGAGAAAAAGCCGGATACAGTGAAAGAATTGATTACAGCTTTGGTAGCGTCCGGAGTCAGGGATTATAATGAGCGGAAGGCTAAGGGGGAGATTATCCAGTATCTGACCAGAGAAGAGATTGCCACTCAGGCTGAGGCTGGAAAGATTTCCTTTGGAGATTTGAGGGGAAATGATGCAGATTTAAAAAAAGCCATAGAAAATGGGATTCAATGCTTTGAAGATGGGATTTACCGCATTTTTGCAGGACAAGAAGAAGTGACCAGCTTAGAGCAGAAGTTTTCATGGGCGGAGGATACGGTATTTACATTTATCCGGCTTGCTATGTTATCCGGCAGGCTTTGGTGATAAGTGGTTTCAGGAGGAGATTATGGCAGAGTTTACATATCAGACAAGAAAAAAGTTAACAGAAGAATGGGTAAAACAGGTGAAGAATCAGGAAGGGAATTTATCAGATACAGAGCGTTCTCTTTTGCCCGGAACAAGTTACTATTCTGTGCCTGTGAAAGCCTGTGAATGGATGCAGCAGCTTTTGGAAAGCGGAACTTGCAGCAAACTAAGCGATCTGTATAAGACCCAGTTTTCCCGGCTGACTGCTGTCTGTGTACCCAAAGAGAAGACGGAAGAGTTTTACTATGCATTAGATGAAATGAATCAGTTTCAGATGACGGCAGGATGGTATCGGAGGAGTATTCGGTCTGCAAGTTACGAACCCTTTGTCCGCGGAAGTATTTTGCTGCTTTGGGGGTATTCCAGGCTGAAATTTTACGGCGGGAACCTGGCAGATGTGCTGACGGGGAAGGTGGATCCGGAAATTTATGATCATGCAAGGACAGAATACTGGACGTATGACGGGATGCTGGCAGCACAGATTGACCGGGGAGATGAAAAAACGATCCAGGCAGTAAAAGATATCCTGTTAGGTGAAACGAACACGCTGATGATTAGCTATGAGCTGATCCGCGGGATTGTAAAAAGTAAAAATAAGGAATTATACCAACTGTTAGGACAGTTTTTGTTGGCAGCACGTCTTCAGGAGGGGGCCAGGCAGGCGGTTTGCGAAACCATGGATGCCGGGAGGCCAGAAGCATTCCTTAGCTTATTTCAAGTAATCGAAGAGAATAACCTGATCCGGTATTCTTCTGTGAAGCGGGCGGTAAGCACATGGATTGGAATTTTTAATGAAAAAAGTGTGGATCGGATTACGGAAAAACTGGTCCGGCTTATGGGGCAGTGTCTGCGGGATGAAGCATTTTGTGAAGAGCAGCTTGCCACAAATGATTCAGTTGCCATAAGCTGCGGGCTGTGGGCAAAAGGTTTTTACGATGCACAAAAGGCAATTGAAGCAGAGCTTATGTTAGTCCGGAATGGAACGAAAAATCAAAAGATGACGGCTTCCTATTTTAACCGTTCCCTTCAGGACAGTAAATTAAGGATGCAGGTATCCAGGGAGGTAATTGTATCGTATCCAGATGATCTGGAGTTAGTAGCCTGTTTCCTTCCCGGATTTTTGGGGGATGCCAGCTATGAGCTGAGTAGCCTTGTGAATGATAAGCATAATGGATATTATTCCCTTCAGGACTGCAAGGCCAGGGAACCGAAACAGATTCCGGTGGAAAAATGGTTCCGGGACAAGGAGGATGCCAGGCATATTTACGGCCTTCTAAAGGAGCTGCTAAAACAGATCCCAAAGAAGGGAATCGATTTAAATCCTTGTATTTTTCCGTGGCACAGGGTAGTGATGTATCAGTCTGATGTGGCAGTCAGGCTGTGTCTGATTGCATGGATTCTGCAGGATGAAGACTGTCTTGATGAAGCAGCAGACTGGATTCCTTTGGTAGGCCAGGGAGAGGCTTACGGATCCAGGGCAGCAGCGGCAAGAGTTCTGCTGTACCAGCCAAAATCAAAGGTAAGAAGAGAGCGGTTATTTGAACTGCTGCATAATCCGGAAGAAACTACCATGCGCTCTGCTTTCCGTCTGGTAGAAGCTCTGAAACTGTCAAAGGAAGACTACGAAAAGATTGAACAGAATCTAAAATATAAGGCAGGCCGCAGCCAAACGCTTTCCCTTTTAAAGCAGCAGAAAAAGGAGGAGCTGACTGCCTGCATCGGAAGGCTGGTGCAGTCTAAATCAGAAGAATGCCGTATGGGAGCGCTGGATCTGGCCCTCCAGATGAAAAAAGAGGACGAAAAAGAGTTTTCCAAATTAAAGCCGCTGCTGTCAGGGCTGACACAGCCGACGGGAAGAGAACAGGTACTGCTGGATGAATTGTTAGGAGAAGAGAGTAAGGCTCAGAGCATTCTAAACCTGCCGGGATACGGTTTGTATGATGAGAAAAAAGCCTGGATCCTTCCAGATGTTAAGACCAATGAGAAAGAAGCAGAAAACCTGTTTGCTTATGGAGAGAAAGAATGTATCCGTATTTTGCATCAGTTAAATAAGCTGATTGAGGAAAAGAAAGACCTGGAGTACAAGACCACATGGGGCGAAGAGATGCTGTTAGGGACAGATTTAAGGACCAGCAGCCGTATTCATGGGGTGCCGGATGCAGTGCCGTTAGACGAATATCCTTTCCGTCCGCTTTGGGAGGAATTTTATCAAAAGGAAATCAAAACACCTGAAATGCTGCTGGAGCTGTACCTGTATCAGTGCTGCCGGGCAAAAAGAAACATTTATGAGAAAAATAGTTCTCTTTACAAAAAGGTATTTGGAAAAGGAACGATAAAAAAAGCTCCATTCCAGGAATTGGTTCAGGGGCTTCGCTATGGGAAACAGGCAGGAACGATCATTAACGTATTATTCTGGCAGTATATTCCGAAAGAATTAAAGGTGAAGTGGGGCTTAATCGGGATTGCAAAGCTTTTAACTGTGCTGGATGAGGAAAATTCCCTGTGTGAATTAAGTGAAAAACGGTGGAATGGTGAAATAGAGGTATATACAATCCGGGCTGCCGATTATCCTGTGTTTAGCGAACTGCGGGGATGGCTTAACCTGGCAGAAGGAAAGGACTGGAAAATTGCATTCGTTTTACGGTTCCGGCTTCACAAGTATTATGAAACCGTGAAAAAGAAAGAAAAGGCAAAACGCTATAGCTATTACAACAACAGTTATCTTACACTAACCGATTTTGTGCGCTGCTACACAGAAGGAATTTGGGATAAGGATTTATTTTATAAAGCTGTTTTTACTTTCCTGAATCTGGGAAGTATTTTAGGCCCTGTTAGTACTGTGGAACAGAAGGGGGCAGTTGCTTACCGAAAAGCCAGAGTAGGCGACTTAAGTGCATTTTTTGGGCATCAGGTGATCAAGCCTGTAGACGGAAAATATCGGTTTGATACCATTGGCAAAGAGATTCCGGCTATGGATTTTGCACATGAACTATATAGGGAAGTGATTCCGAAAGTACTGACAGTAGAGTTAAAGCGGGGAGAACAGGCTACGCCTTTTTCAGCTTTTATCCCAAATATCCAGGTGATCTATGGAATTGACTACATGATTCAAATTTTAACGGCTCTGGGAAAAGATACTCTGCAAAGGGGCTATTCCTATCGTCTTAGCCAGACCGAGCGAAAAGTTGTGCTCAGCCATCTGCTGGAAGTTTGCCATCCAAAGCCGGAAGAAGGGGCTAAAGATCTGAAGAAGGCGCTAAAAGGAACGGATATTACAAAGAAACGGCTGGTTGAGCTGGCTATGTACGCCCAGCAGTGGATTCCAATTGTGGAGGAATACCTTGCTCTTCCAGGTTTCCAAAGCGGCTGCTATTACTTTATGGCGCATACCAGCGAGAGTCTGGATGAATATACCGCTGCTATGGTGGCAAAATATACCCCTCTTTCTCCGGAAGAACTTCGGGACGGGGCCTTTGATTTGAATTGGTTTTTTGAAGCTTATCATAAGCTGGGAGAAAAGGAATTTAAGCTTTTGTATGATGCAGCAAAATATTCTTCCGGTGGAACGGCTCACACCAGGGCAAGGAAGTATGCGGATGCAGCCCTTGGAAAGGTGGGGAAGGAAGAACTGATTTTAGAGATAGAAGAGAAACGGAACAAAGATCGATTGATGAGCCTTGGCCTTCTTCCCCTTGATGCTGAAAAGGGAAAACGGGAAGCAGACTTATTGGATCGCTACCAGTTTATTCAGAAGTTTAAGAAGGAAAGCCGGAATTTCGGCGCTCAAAGACGGGCCAGCGAAGGCCATGCAGTGGATCTGGCTCTCAGAAATTTAAGCGTTAACGCAGGTTTTACTGATGTAACCAGGCTGGTTTTGAGGATGGAAACAAAGCTGGTGGAATCCATGGAAGGGTATTTTGAATGGGCAGCATTAGATCCGGGGGAAGGAAAACCGGAAGAAGAGATTCAGCTTCGGATTTATGTGGATGAAACCGGAAAAAGTACGCTTCAATGCCAAAAGGGCGAAAAGCTTTTAAAATCCATTCCAACTAAGTACAAAAAGCATGAAACTATCCTGGCATACCAGGAGATGAATAAAAAATTAAAGGAACAGTACAGACGCACCAGACAGATGATGGAACAGGCTATGGAAGACAGGACATTCTTTGAAGTTTGGGAATTTTTGGAACTTATGAAAAATCCTGTTGTGCGTCCTATCGTAGAACCCCTGGTGGTAAAATTAGAAAAGGGCAGAAGCAAAGCAGGAAAAACCAAAGATTATGGGGAAATGTCCGGCGAGGGAAGGATTGGCTTTTTAACAGAATCCGGCTTATGCGGCTGGTCTGGGAAAACAGTGAAGGTAAAGCCTAATGATAAGATTTTGATTGCCCATCCGTATGATCTGTATGAAGAAGGTCATTGGCATGATTACCAGAAACTTCTGTTTGAGAAAAAGATGAAGCAGCCATTTAAGCAGGTATTCCGTGAGCTGTATGTAAAGCTGTCCGAAGAGCTGGAAAAAGAGCATTCCATGATGTTTTCCGGAAACCAAATCCAGCCTCAGAAAACAGTAGGGGCTTTGAGAAGCCGCCGATGGGTAGCAGACTATGAGGACGGCCTTCAAAAGGTTTATTACAAGGAAAACATTGTGGCTCAGATTTACGCTTTGGCAGACTGGTTCTCACCAAGTGATATTGAAGCGCCCACCTTGGAATGGGTTGTATTTACCGATCGGAAAACCTTCCGTCCTTTACCGATTAAGGAGATTCCGGATATTATCTACAGCGAGGTAATGCGGGATGTGGATCTAGCGGTCAGTGTGGCACATGCAGGAGGCGTTGATCCGGAAACCAGCCATTCTACAGTAGAAATGCGGAAAGCCATTGTGGAATGCAATCTGGAACTGTTCCAGGTAAAAAATGTAAAGCTGGAAGGAAATCATGCAGTGATCACTGGAAAATTGGGACAGTATACGGTGCATTTAGGAAGCGGGATTGTGCATCAGATGGGAAATGCAATGCTGGCAGTACTCCCTGTACATTCCCAGCATCGGGGAAGGATCTTTTTGCCTTTTGTTGATGATGATCCTAAGACGGCAGAAATTATGTCAAAGATTCTGCTGTTTGCAGAAGATACAAAAATCAAGGATCCCAGTATTTTAACTCAAATCCGGTAACTGAAAATCAATAGCAAATTGCGGAAACAATCCAAGAGGCTGCTGCAAAAACTAGCATTCCTACAATAATCGCAGAAGTGATTGAGAAATTCGGACGATATGCTGTGGGGTTTCGCCATTTTGCAGCAGCCTTTTGGGTTTTGGCTTATTTAACGAAGTCTGTTTACTGGCCTTACCTGGATAGATTTTCCACAGCCAGCCTTTTGAATACAGATGATAACTTACGCTTTACGAAAAATAAGTTTCAAATGCTACGGGCGTTTCGGACGGCATGCAACTCCGATTCCTAAGGCTCCGTAGCCGGTATGGCAGGATACTCCAAGGGATAAATCATCACATAAAACATTCATTCCAGGAAAAGCCTCCTGGATTTCAGATATCCACTGAGCCGTAGTTTCAGCAGAAGCACTGGAAGCGGCCATCAGAGTAATTTGTCCCTCTCGGTAAGCCTCCTGAAACCTGGTTTCCAAGTCATGGTGAATCGCCTCGATCATGGTCTTTTTTGCTTTGGCAAAGCCACGGCATTTTTTAAAGGCATCCAGGTTTCCCACATCTAATTTCAAAACAGGCTTAATATTTAAAATGGTTCCAAGGGCAGCGGCGGCAGGGGTAATCCGCCCGCCCTTTTTCAGATGTTCCAAGGTTTCCACACCGATATAGATAACCATATCATTTTTGGAAGCTTCGATGATGGTTTTAATTTCTTTTGCCTGATATCCCTCTTCAATCAGTTCCAGCGCGTCCAGGATGGAACGGTGCATAGGGGTGGAAACCCGTCCATTGTCTACTACAAATACCCGGTTTTCATAAGGTTCTTCCTGAGAAAGGGCGGCAGCCGTCGCATAGGATCCGCTTAAACCGCTGCTGATTGGAAAATAAAGAATGGTTTCATAATCGGTTAAAACCTGATCCCAAAGGGCCATAATCTCTGCAGGAGAAGGCTGTGAGGTGGTGATATCGGCACCAGAATCTAATTTTTCAAAAAATTGTTCCCGGGTTAATGTTACATCTTCATAATAGCAGTGGCTGCCAATGTAAAATGGAGCTGGCAGAATGGTAATCCCAAGTTCTCCTGCCAGTTTCTGGGAAATACTGCTGTGACTGTCTGCTACAATTCCGATTGGTTTCATCATAATTCTCCTTTTCATTTGAATGTATTGGCAAAGCTTTTCGGTCATCCAAAATCATTGCTCCGTTTGGAATGGAAATGATCTGGCGGCAGACTTTTATTGTATGGAAACGGGCTTAAGCAGCCTGCAGCATAAATCTGCCATATCAGAGATATTCTCTTTCATTCCCCTAAGATACCAGTCTTTCGTGATGTTTAAAAGAGCGCCCCACCAGCCTAAAACTGCATAATGAGCCATGATGCTAAAATCAGCAAATTGCCTATTTATATGGGTACTGGCGTTCAAATATTCATTTTGCAAAAGACCAGCCTTTAACATGACATCAAAATCTTTTTGGTTATCCCAGATAAGCTGAAAGATTTGACAGTACATGGGATAGGGGTTATCTTCCAGGACTGCTTTGACAATCATATTGGTTATGCATTCTAAGATGCTTTGTGACCAATCAGACAGCACATCTTCTTTGGAGGAGAAATTACGGTAAAAAGCTGTCCGTGATACGCCAGAGCGTTTGACCAGTTCCGTAATTGTGATTTTGTCAAAGGGTTTTTCACTCATCAGAACGATTAAAGCGGACAAAATGCATTCTTTCGTAATTTGATTGGACTTTTCATTGGAAAGCCGCTGCAAGTCCCGTTTCTGAAGTTCTGTTTTTTCGTTCATAAAAGAATTTGCTCCTATCTGCCAAATGGCAGTACGTCAACGATAATGATTGGGGTCAAATATCCTTCTGCAGGCAAGCATGTATCAGATTTTCCATCTTTTGACACTGGTATCATGATAATTGCTGCAACAGCATTCGGCGTTACATCTGTAACTTCGATACAATTGTAGCTTAAAAAGAATGGTCTGTCAACGAAGAATTAATTAGGCCGGCAGATTTCAGAATATAGGAAACAAAAAATAAAGAATTCCGAAATTGCTGCAGGAATACTGGTAAATTCCTGCTGTTTGTGGTAAAATAGACCAAGCATATTAGTGGACTGACTGCTTGACTAAGAACAGGCAGTCCAAAGAAAGGAAGGTAATGTATCATGATTTTATCATCATTAAATGTGGCAGAGTGTCCTTACAAGTATCCGACAGCGCTGCAGAAGGCTATGGACTGGCTGAAACAAGAGGATTTGGCATCTTTGAAAGCTGGAACTTACGAGATTGAGGGGAAAGACATCTATGTAATGATTCAGGAGATTACCACTCAGCCGGCAGAAGAGCGCCGGGCTGAAAGACATGATTTGTATCTGGATGTCCAGTACATTATTTCCGGAACGGAACGTATGGGCTACGTTCCATATACCGGCTCAGAGGAAATTTCAGAAAATCCGGAAGGAAGAGATGCATGTTTCTACAAAAATCTTTCCGGCGAAAATTTTATTGACGTTTCTGCAGGTTCCTACTGCATCTTTTTCTCCAACGATATCCATCGTCCAGGCGTAGCGGCAGGAGAGCCGGCAGCCGTAAAGAAAGCAGTTGTAAAGGTAAGGGAATCTTTGCTGTAGAGCAGAGGGTATCTGAACATTCTTAGGAAAACCAGCCCTGCACAGGATGATTTGTGCAGGGCTGGTTGAAGATTTGCATGTTGGTGTATACTTTTCTATGTATGAGAGGAAAGTACTTTTGATATCTTTTGCAGGGGAAGGAAAACCGCCTGTTTTATCTTTCGCACTTTTTATTCTTCCTGTCCGTACATTCTGTTGTAAATTTCTTCACACAGAAAATCCACATAACTGGGATCCGGCAGATCTTGTTCTGTTATCAGGAAATCCTGAATCAGTTCGTAGCGTTTTAAGATGAATTCTTCTGGCGTATCTGTGCTGCTTTCTTTTGACTGGGATGAATCATTTTCCAGCAGATTGTCAATTTCCGTGGCAGAGTGGACATTTAAAAACTGAGTTATCAGACGGTTCGTTTCTTCTGCTTCCGCATCAGCTTCTTTTTTCATCCGGGCTGCCGATTGATTCGTTTTCAGGCATACAAATAGGCAGACCAGGCCAAAACAGCCAAGAACCCCTGCTCCAATGGAAACAAAAATATTATTTGAGGAATATGCCGGGATTAAGACCAGTAAGCCTATCATGGCAAATGCCAAGGCAAAGCCTCCCACCAAAAGAAAGGCAAAGGCTGAGGATTTCATATCTTGGTATTGTGCCGATTTTTTCACATAGACTGACGGGGCTGGCCTGGTTCTTTGGGCTTTTTCAGGGAAATCCAGGGGAGCCTGGGACACAGATTCCTCAAATTGTTCTTCTTCTTCCTGTTTCATGGCAGCCTGAGCGGCTTCTTTGGATTCATATAAGGGCTGTCCGCAGTCGGTGCAGACCTGGATCCCTTCTATAAATTCCATATCACATTTTGGACAATATGGCATCGTGTAGTTCTCCTTTCTAAGTGGCAATTGTATTTCATGATGTTGGGGTCAAAAGGTGTTTTGCCCCCTCTGATACCGGATTGCTCCGTACTTTGTACTCCCGCAATCCTCAAAAACATTCAAAATCCGCCCTAATCGGGCTGCTTTTTCATGTTTTTGGCGGATCCCAAGTTCAAAAATCCTCTTGCAAGCAAGCTTGCATCGGATTTTAGACCTTTTGACCCTGGTATCATTTCATCTTTACATGAAAGAAGATATTTGTCAAGAACTCATTTTTCCTCTTCCATTTCAGAAGAAAATAAGATAGAATAAAAAAGACTATGCAAAAATTAAAGGAAGGAATCGAAGAAGGAAATGAACCAAACAAGTCAAAACATGCGTACAATGAAAACTTCTGTGCTGCTTAAGCGTTTTCTGCCCTATTACGGGCCATATAAAAAAATCATGATATTCGATTTATTCTGTGCGGCATTAACGATTATATGTGAGATGGTGCTGCCTCTGATTTTGCGGTATATTACGAATCAGGGACTTAAGGATCTGTCAGCGCTTACAGTCCGGCTTGTAGTAGTGCTGGGGCTTTTTTACTTTGGGCTTCGCATTATTGACGGTCTGGCCAGTTTTTATATGGCTTATACAGGGCATGTAATGGGGGCGGCCATTGAAACGGACATGCGCAAAGACGCATTTGCCCACCTTCAGAAGCTTTCAGACAGTTACTACAGTAATACAAAGGTAGGACAGATTATGGCGCGGATCACCAGCGACTTATTTGACGTTACGGAATTTGCCCATCACTGTCCGGAAGAGTTTTTTATTGCATTTTTAAAGGCGGTGGTGTCCTTTTTGATTTTATCCCGGATCAGCCTGCTGCTGACTGTGGTTATTTTTCTTTTTATTCCTGTTATGGCGGTATCCTGTACGTATTTTAATTTAAAAGTCCGGGCAGCCTTTAAAGAGCAGCGGAACCATATCGGGGAACTGAATGCCAGGATTGAAGACAGCCTTTTGGGAAACCGGGTAGTACGGGCCTTTGCTAATGAGGCAGTGGAACTGGAAAAGTTTCAGAAAGATAATCTGCAGTTTTTAAAAATTAAGCGGAAGACTTATTTTTATATGGCGGCATTCCAGGATACCATACGGATGTTTGACGGTCTGATGTATATGGTGGTTATTATGGCCGGCGGTATTTTTATGGTAAAGGGACTGATTGTGCCAGGGGATTTAGTGGCGTATACGTTATACGTAACCACGCTGCTGGCCACTATCCGCCGGATCATTGAATTTGCAGAGCAGTTCCAGCGGGGAATGACAGGAATTGAGCGGTTTATGGAAATTATGGATGCTGACGTGGATATTTTTGACGATAAAGGGGCAAAACCGTTAGAGAAGGTAGAAGGAGCTATTCGCTTTGAGCATGTAAGTTTTGAGTACCCGGATGATCACAATCCGGTTCTGGAGGATATCTGCCTTGAGATTAAACCTGGTGAAAAGATAGCTTTGGTTGGGCCATCAGGAGGCGGAAAGACCACATTATGTAATCTGATACCGCGTTTTTATGACGCCACTTCCGGACATATCCTGATTGACGGAAAAGAACTGAGAGGAATCACACTGGAAAGCCTTCGCTCTCATATCGGAGTGGTGCAGCAGGATGTATATCTTTTTTCCGGTACAGTTTTTGATAATATCGCTTATGGGCGTCCAAAAGCTTCAAAAGAGGAAGTAAAGGAGGCTGCAAAGCTGGCTGGGGCACATGAGTTTATTATGCAGCTTAAAGATGGCTATGACACGTATGTAGGAGAGCGGGGAGTAAAGCTGTCCGGCGGTCAGAAACAGAGAATCAGCATTGCACGGGTATTTTTGAAAAATCCGGCAATCCTGGTTTTAGATGAAGCTACTTCAGCGCTGGATAATGAAAGCGAGCATTTAGTAAATAAGTCATTGGATCAGTTGGCAGTGGGAAGGACTACCCTTACGATTGCCCATCGCCTGACCACAATTCAGAATGCAGATCGGATTTTAGTTCTGTTTGAGAACCGGATTGTGGAAGAGGGAAATCACAAAGAGCTGATGGAAAAGAAGGGAATGTATTACCAGTTATACACCTCTGCTTATACTGGATAGAAGCAGGGAGAAAGGTGAAACAGGGAGATTGATTATGAAAATTGCGATTGTAACAGACAGTAACAGCGGAATTACTCAGAAAGAAGGGAAGGAAAGAGGGATATTTGTACTCCCCATGCCCTTTATGATTAATGGAACTACGTATTTTGAAGACATTGATTTAAGCCAGTCCCAGTTTTATGACATGCTGGAGGATGGGGCTGATATTTCTACCTCCCAGCCTTCTCCGGCTTCGGTTACAGATTTATGGGATTCTCTTTTAAAAGAATACCAGGCCATTGTTCACATCCCTATGTCAAGCGGCTTAAGCAGCTCATGCCAGACAGCTATGATGCTGGCCCAGGACTATGAGGGGAAGGTTTGGGTTGTGAATAACCAAAGGATTTCCGTAACTCAGCGGCAGTCAGTTTTTGATGCAAAAGAAATGGCAGAGAAAGGCTTTTCGGCGGCTGAGGTGAAAGAAAAGCTGGAGGAAGTAAAGTTTGAAAGCAGTATTTATATTATGGTAGATACGCTGAAATATTTGAAAAAGGGAGGCCGGATTACCCCGGCAGCGGCAGCTCTTGGAACCCTTCTTCGAATTAAGCCGGTATTGCAGATCCAGGGAGAAAAACTGGATGCATTTTCCAAGGTGCGCACATTAAAACAAGCAAAAACGGTTATGCTGGCTGCTATGCAGAAGGATTTGGAAAATCGGTTCCAGGATCCAGAGGCAAAAAATACTCATCTTGAGATTGCGCATACACAGAATCAGGCGGCGGCAGAGGAATTTAAAAAGGAGCTTTCCGGGATCTATCCGGAAGCAGAAATTGTAATCTGTCCGCTCTCCTTAAGCGTTTCCTGCCATATAGGTCCTGGATCCCTTGCCATTGCCTGTTCTAAGAAAGTGGAGTGTTAAGTAAGCTATGCTGCTATTTCATAAAGATTTGTTTGCAAATATTATGGGCCGGGGAAAAGTTAGTTTTCGGGTTCCTTTGACGGTACTGTTAATGGCTGTTGGCCTGTTTCCTATGCTGATTCACGGGAATATTTTATCGTCTTTTGTGGAACAAAGCCACGTAAGCAGCCGCAGTGTAGATGTGCAGAACCAGTGCCTGATTTTAAGCAGCAAGATGTCCCGGACCGGATATATGGATGGGACGGTAAAGGATTCTTCCGTTGACACAGAGATCAATATTACGGCGGATTTGTTCCACGGCAGGATCGTAATTGTGGATCGAAACTACCGGATTATCAAAGATACGTTTGGCCTGGCAGATGGGAAACTTGCGGTGTCAGAAGAAGTAATCCGCTGCTTCCAGGGAGAAAACAGCAATAATTATAATAAAGAAAAAAATTATTTTGTCCAAACATTCCCTATTTATGAAAACACGCCGGAAAGGCAAATCAGGGGAGTAATGGTGATGGCGGCATCCACCGGCTCTATAAGCAGCTTAGCCGATCAGGTGGAGGAAGAATCCAGATTTTTAAATATTATTACAGCAGTTGCCCTTTTCATGATTTCGATCGGTGCGATCGGAGTTTTATCCAAGCCTTTTTCCAGCCTCCAGGGGATGCTGGAAAAGGCTTCAGAAGGAAATTTAGAGCAGGATATTGATGAACATACATATCGGGAAACTAGGGAGATTTCTGAGGCAGTGAACCGGGCGCTGACCAAACTTAAAGTAGTTGACCAATCCCGCCAGGAATTTGTTTCAAATGTATCCCATGAACTGAAAACCCCCATTACTTCCATTCGTGTGCTGGCTGATTCCTTAATGGGGATGGAAGCTGCTCCGGTGGAGTTATATCAGGAATTTATGGCAGATATTTCAGATGAAATTGACAGGGAAAGCAAGATTATTGATGATTTGCTGACTTTAGTAAAAATGGATAAGTCTTCTTCAGACCAGATGAACGTAGCTCCCATGTCGATTAACGGATTGATGGAAATTATCTTAAAACGTCTGCGGCCTATCGCAAAGAAACGGAATATAGAGGTAATTTTTGAAAGTATCCGGGAAGTTAGCGCTGATGTGGATGAGGTGAAAATTTCATTGGCATTTAATAACCTGGTGGAAAATGCAATTAAATATAATGTAGATAACGGGTGGGTAAAAGTTACGCTGGATGCCGACCATAAGGCATTTCAGGTTAAGGTGGAGGACTCCGGAATCGGGATTCCGGAAGAATTCCAGGAGCATATATTTGAACGCTTTTACCGGGTAGACAAGGCCCGTTCACGGGAAACTGGAGGAACGGGACTTGGACTTTCCATTACCAAAAGCGTTATTATGATGCACAAGGGAACGATTAAGGTAGAAAGCAGGGAAGGAGAGGGGACGGTATTTTTAGTCAGAATTCCTCTAAATTATGTGCCGGGAGGAATAAAAAAACCGGGAGGACCGGCAGCGGTTCCAGGCACTCCCAAAGATTCTCCGGCTTTAAAAGGCTTTTGGATCAGCGGAGGCACTTTCAAGAAGAAATCATCAGGCTCTCAGGAAGCCCGTCTGAAACTGTCTGATGAATATGGAACAGGAGGCAGAGAATGAAACAAATGAAGAAAAGGTGGAAACTTTGCCTGATTGTATTTGTGCTTTTCCTGGCAGGCTGCCGGCAGAAAGAATTTTTGGACGAGAATGCCGGAAAAAACAAATATCTGATTTATTATCTGAATACGGGAATGACTAAGATGATATCCCTGGAATATATAACAGAATCTGAAGAACCATTAGATTTGATTCAGGAACTGTACGGACAGCTTGTAAATGTTCCCATTGATTTTGACGGGAAATCACCGCTTTCTGCAAAGACGGAGCTTCAGCGATTTCAGTGGGATTCCAATGTTTTATATCTGTATTTTGATGCCAGCTATGCGCTGATGGATGCCAGCCAGGAGATTTTGTGCAGGGCGGCATTAACCAAAACTTTTACCCAGATCGACGGGGTGGAGTTTTTAAATATTTACAGCGGAGAACAGCCTCTGATGGACATTTTGGGGAATCCGGTGGGGATTTTAAGCGCCGGAGATTTTATGGATAATATCAGTGATGTAAACGCATTTGAAAAATCGGAGTTGACTCTGTATTTTGCAGATGAAGCAGGGGAGTATCTGGTGGAAGAAAAGCGGGAGGTTATGCACAGCATTAATACTTCCATGGAGCGTTTGATTGTGGAGCAGCTTTTGGAAGGACCGAAGAAGGCCGGCTGTGCTGCAACCATACCGCCGGATACCAAGCTTTTAAATATTTCTGTAACGGATAATGTATGCTATTTAAATTTTGATTCTGCCTTTTTAAATAACAGCCTGGGGGTGAAAAAGGAGCTTCCTATTTATTCTATCGTAAATTCCCTGACCCAGCTTACTACAGTGAACCGGGTTCAGTTTTCGATTAATGGCTCTCCTGCAGTTATGTTTCGGGATACGATTTTGCTGGATACATTGTTTGAACAAAATATGGATTATGTGTTAGGAGGGGAATAAAATAAAACGACCGCTTTTTGCAGCAGCAATGGGCTTCGTACTTGGAGAGGCAGCCGCTTGGTGGGCAGAAAGTGGATACATTTGGAAAGGTAATCATTGGTTTGTCTTGTGGGGAATCGTTGGATTCCTGCTGCCGGCTGCTTTTTTAACGGCAGTCTGGCTGATGGGGAAGGTGAAAGGGCAGCGGCCTGTTTGGGGCCAATGGAGAGAACTGAGCAGAAGTATGCGCTGGTATTTGCGGATGCTTCTGCTTTTGTGCGTATTTACAATCGGATATGTCAGGATGGATCATGAGTTTGCTTCCTGGAATCAGATAATGGAGCGTCTTCCTGAGGAAGGAAGTGTGGCTTCTGTTTCGGGGCAGGTTCTGGATATTCGGGAAAAGGGAATGTATCAGGTAATTACTCTTAAGACCAGTATGGAAGGAAAGGTATTGGTTTACGTAAAGACAAGAGAAAAGTGGAAAAAGACCAATGGCAGGCGGGATGAGGAGCTGCTTGAAACCCTTTCGATCCGGGAAGAAATTACTGCAACAGGGAAGGTACGAATCCCAAAAAGAGCCAGGAATCCTGGCCAGTTTGACTTAAAGAATTATTACCGTGCCCAGGGAATTTCTATGATGCTGTTTGCAGACTCCCTGGAAAAGGAAAATTCGCTGCAAGCCAAATCCAGCGGCTCCCCTTATTTTAATGGATTATATCGGATCCGGAGAAGCTGTGGCAGGATACTGGAACAAATATGTGAAGAGGAGGATAAAGGAATTTTTCAGGCGGCCATATTAGGCGAAAAAGAAGGGATGAAGGAAGAGATTAAAAATCTCTATCAAAAAAGCGGCGTTGCCCACTTGCTGGCTATCAGCGGGCTCCACCTTTCCATGATTGGAGCCAGCTGTTATGGACTGCTGCGAAAAGCCGGATTTCGGTACGGCACATCTGGATTGATATCCGGGGCTGTTATCGTAAGCTATGGTCTGATGACCGGAGGATCTGGCTCAGCAATCCGGGCCCTGATTATGCTGCTGGTGTCATTCTTGGCATCTTACCTTGGAAGAACCTATGATCTGCTGTCTGCCCTTTCCCTGGCAGCAATCCTGCTGTCCTGGAGCCAGCCTTTTTTGGTGGGAGAGGCTGGGTTTCAATTGTCCTTTGGGGCAGTGCTTGGAATCGGGCTTCTTGGTGATGAACTGATCCGGGCAGCGGAAATGAAAAAAGCATGGCAGAAAAATCTTCTTGTCAGCCTGGCAATTCAGCTCATGACCGGCCCTGTCATATTCTGGCACTATTTTCAGTATCCCGTTTATGGGATCTTGTTAAATCTGCTGGTAATTCCTCTGATGGGGTATGTAATTTTATCCGGACTTATGGGAATCGGACTTGGATTTTTCGTTCCGCTTTTAGGGGTGGCGGCTGTGGGAAGCGGACACTATATTTTATGGTGGTATCAAAAGCTGTGCCAGATTGTGCTGTCCCTTCCTGGCTGTCAGGCTGTGTTTGGAAGACCAAAATGGCAGCAGGTGGCGGCTTACTATCTGATTTTAGCCGGAACCATTGGAATATTAAGATTAAGTGGGAAAAATAGAGATAAAATTGAAGAAAAATTAAATAAAAGTGGAGATGATATCTTTGATAAAAATAAAATAGAAAGGAAAAGTGGGGATAAGAATAGGAATATAGGGGGCAAAAGAAGAAAATGGGGAAAGGGCGCAAAACGAATTTTAATTGGGGCAGGAGCGGCAGGCTGCTTGTTCTCTCTCTATCCTATTCACCACAAAGGATGCGATATCACATTTTTAGACGTGGGCCAGGGAGATGGGATTGTGATTCAGTGTGAAAGAAGCTCCTGGGATTTTAGAAGGCCCAGTGTGGTTTTAGTGGATGGAGGAAGTACCAGTGAGAAAGAGGTTGGAAAAAAACGCCTGGAGCCGTATTTAAAGTCAGAAGGGATTACAAAAATTGATGCTGCCATAGTCAGTCATGGAGATGAAGATCATATTAGCGGGTTGCTGTATTTGCTAAAAGAGTGCAGAGAAATCCAGATTGAAACGATTATACTGCCCAAACTGGGACAGGAGGATGAGGCCTATTGCAGGCTGACAGAGGCTGGAAAAGAGCGGGGAAGCCGTATTCTGTATATGAAAGCAGGGGATTGGATCGAGGCAGGCAGATGCCGTTTTACCTGTCTGTACCCCAAAGGGGATGATGCGGTTGATCCTTCTGACCGGAACCAGCAGTCTTTGATAGTCCGGATGGATTATGAGGATTTCCATCTGCTTTTGACAGGCGATGCGAATCGGGAAGGAGAGGTGCGGATGATAAAACGCCAAGGGAAAGGAGCGCTATTAAAAATTCAGGTATTAAAGGCATCTCACCACGGTTCCAGGTTTTCCAACAGCCGGGAACTGTTAGAGGCAGTAAAACCGGCACTTACGGTAATTTCATATGAGGAAGGAAATTCTTATGGCCATCCTCATAAAGAAGCTTTGGAGCGGTTTATTGAAGCTGGCAGCAAGGTATTAAAAACAGGAGAGCAGGGAGCTGTGCTGATGCATGTGGAAGAGGGAAGGCTGGAGTATAAAACGTATTTGCACAATGAATCTTGACGGTTCCTAAGGTTTCTTTGTATAATACCCACAGTGGATCAGGCAGAGAATCCTCCATGGCAGGATTCTTTTTATATAGGGCGAATGCCCGGAAAGGCTGGAAAGATTATGTGGATTGCAGATGGCTGGAAGGATTACCAGGTAATTGATTGTTCAAAAGGGGAGAAGCTGGAACGGTGGGGGGAATACCGTTTGATCCGTCCGGATCCTCAGGTGATTTGGGATACGCCAAAATCCAATAAAGGGTGGCACTCACCTGACGGACATTATCACCGCAGTGCAAAGGGCGGCGGCGAATGGGAGTTTTTCGGCCTGCCGAAGCAGTGGTCAGTCGGATATAAAGGCCTTACCTTCCACCTAAAGCCCTTTAGTTTTAAGCACACAGGTCTGTTTCCGGAGCAGGCCGCCAATTGGGACTGGTTTAGCGAAAAGATTCGCAGTGCAGGGCGGCCAATAAGGGTATTAAACTTGTTTGCCTATACAGGAGGAGCAACTATTTCTGCCGCTGCTGCCGGCGCCATGGTAACACACGTAGACGCTTCGAAAGGCATGGTAGGCTGGGCAAAAGAAAATGCATTGTCTTCAGGACTTAAAGATGCGCCGATTCGATGGCTGGTGGATGACTGTGTAAAATTTGTAGAACGGGAAATCAGGCGCAACAGCAAGTATGATGCTATTATCATGGATCCGCCCTCCTACGGCCGCGGACCAAAAGGCGAGATTTGGAAAATTGAGGAGGCCATTCACCCCTTGATCCGGCTGTGTGCCCAGCTTCTGTCAGAGGATCCCTTGTTTTTCCTGCTAAATTCCTATACAACCGGGCTGGCGCCGGCTGTTTTAACCTACCTGCTGTCCACAGAAATCTGTCCCTTGCGGGGCGGACAGGTATGTTCCAAAGAAATCGGGCTGCCAGTAAAAGAAACAGGTCTGGTGCTTCCATGCGGGGCTTCGGGAAGATGGGAAAAGCGGTAAAGGAAGAGGCGCAATTCAAGTACCAAAAGTAATTTTTGTATACAAAAGCAGAAGCTTGTGTTATACTTCCGGTATGAACCTTTATGCGCCCGGCAGCGGACGCAACACAGCTCAGCGGACGCAGCGCTGAGCTTATAGTAACAATAGAAAAGCAGATACCCTGACAGACAAATTAGGATACGCGGCAAGTAAATACAGGGAATGGCTGAAACCAGAACAGGAGGCAAACAGCATGAAAAATTTTGATTGCAGGATTCCTACCAGAATTATTTTTGGCGAGGATGGGGAAAAACGAGTAGGAGAGCTGGTTAAGGAATACGGCTTTCACAAGGTATTAATCCACTATGGCGGCGGAAGCGTGAAACGCTCAGGCCTTTTGGATTTGGTAAAAGATTCGTTAAAGGAATCTGGAATCGGGTATGTGGAGCTTGGAGGCGTTCAGGCTAATCCGGTACTTAGCATGGTGCGGGAAGGAATTGAACTTTGCAGGAAGGAACAGGTGGATCTGATTCTGGCAATAGGCGGCGGAAGCGTGCTGGATTCTTCAAAAGCCATAGGCGACGGTGCCGGAAACCCGGAAAGCGATGTATGGGATTTCTTTATCGGAAAGGATATCCCAAAAGGGCATATTCCAGTAGCATCTATTTTAACGTTAGCGGCCTCCGGAAGTGAAATGAGCCAGTCAGCAGTGTTAACCAATGAAGAAAACGGGTTAAAGAGAGGATTTAACAGCCCCACCCATCAGCCGCTGTTTTCGATCTGCAATCCGAAGTTAACTTATTCTGTAAGCAAATTTCAAACGGGATGCGGCACAGTGGATATTATGATGCATACGCTGGAGCGGTATTTCGGATGGACCAAGGAAAGCGAGGTTACAGACCGGATAGCAGAAGGGCTGTTAAAGGCTGTAATCGAAGCAGGGAAAGTTGCAGATAAAAATCCGGAAGATTATGAGGCCCGGGCAACGCTGATGTGGGCTGGAAGCCTTTCTCATAATGGCTTAACTGGTTTTGGACGGGAATTTTTAATGCAGGTTCACCAGCTGGAGCATGAGCTTTCCGGAATGTATCCGAGGATTGCCCATGGGGCAGGACTCTCAGCGCTTTGGGCTTCCTGGGCCAGATATGTGTGTCCTGCATGGCCGGAGCGTTTTGCTCAGTACGGGGTCCGGGTCTGGAATGTAGAAATGGATTTTGAAAATCCTATGACTGCCGCATTAGCCGGAATCCAGGCTACAGAAGACTTTTTCAGAAGCCTTCAGATGCCTATATCATTAGAGGAGCTGGAAGTGGAACCGGAACGTTTTGAAGAAATGGCAGAAAAATGTTCAAATTTCGGGAAGCGGACGCTGCCTGGGATTCGTAAGCTGGATAAGCAGGAGATGATTGAGATTTACCGGCTGGCATATCCGAGAAGGTAACCGATGGAAACATTAAATCAGGATATCAATAACAGGAAATTTAAACGGATTTACCTGCTGTACGGGGAGGAAGGCTATTTAAAGAAAAGCTATAAAAACCGTTTGAAAAAGGCCGTCTTAGGTGAGGATACCATGAATTTCCACAGTTTTGAAGGAAAAGGGTGGGAACTTTCAGAAATAATCGGATTGGCGGAAACAATGCCTTTTTTTGCGGAAAAACGGCTGATTCTTTTGGAAGACAGCGGCGTTTTTAAAGGAAATGCAGACCCGTTTGCAGATTACCTTCCATCGATACCGGAAAGCACCTGTATCATGTTTGTTGAATCAGAAGTAGACAAGCGGAGCCGGATGTATAAAGGAGTAAAAAAGTACGGATATGCGGCTGAGCTGGCACGCCAGGATTCTTCGCGGCTCTCAAAATGGGCTGCGGGGATTTTGGCTAATGAGGGAAAGAAAATCACAAGTTCTACCATGGAGCTGCTGTTAGACAAAACCGGGGAAGATATGGAAAATTTATATTCTGAGCTGGAAAAGCTAATTAGCTATACTCTTGGAAAGGATGTGATTACAGCAGCAGATGTGGAAGATGTCTGCACCACTCAGGCAACCAATAAGATTTTTGAGATGACAGCCGCTATTTCCGCAGGCCGCATAAAACGGGCAATGGAACTTTATGAAGACTTGCTGATTTTAAAGGAACCGCCTATGCGGATTTTGTTTTTAATTGCAAGACAGTTTAATCAGCTTCTTTTGATAAAAGATATGTCCGACAAGGGAATGGGGAAAGGTGAAATGGCATCTCTTTTGAAGATACCGCCTTTTGCCGTCAGTAAAATGATACCTCAGGCCCGGGCATTTACAAGGGAACAGGTACTATCCTGTGTACAGCTTTGTATCGATACAGAAGAAGCGGTGAAACAGGGAAGGATTCAGGATCGGCTGGCAGTGGAGCTTTTAATCTGCGGATCCGTTTAGAAGATATGAGAAGACACAGGCAAATATAAATAGAATAATAGTAAAAATAAAAACTCCCTTGTTTTGCCACACCTGCAAAATAGGGGAGTTTTTTAACATGTCTATAAATTAAGCAATGCCGTTTACAGCCTTCGCTAAGCGGGATACCTTGCGGGAAGCAGTATTTTTATGATATACTCCCTTGCTGGTAGCCTTATCAATTTCAGTAGTAGCAGCTACTAATGCAGTCTGTGCAGCAGCCTTGTCACTGGCAGCAACAGCAGCGTCTACTTTCTTAATTGCGGTTTTCACTTTTGACCGAATAGCTTTGTTTCTAGCAGCCTTAGTTTCATTCACTAAAATTCGTTTTTTCGCAGATTTGATATTTGCCATTTCGTACACCTCCATTCATCAATGCAATTCTTTGTGTTTTCCATCAAAGCCTGGACACGGACAGTTCAATGTGAAACATACTTTAATATCATACTCAAAATCGGAAGAGATGTCAATACATAAATAGAGGAATTTTTGCGGAAACTATGCTGTAAGGTTATTGACTGTTACTGTTTACACCATGACGAATCACCACGCTGATTCGTCATGAGCCAGCACACTAGTGGAAGGGAAATGGATTGATGAAGAAAACAGCAAAGAAATGGAAACGGGGCATAAGGAAGTTAATAAAAAACATGGAAGAAGGAAAAAGGATTCCGCCAGAGCAGATGAAACGGGTGAAACGGGCGGTTAAAAGGGCTGGCAATCAGATAGAAGGGCGAAGGGAGATGAAGCGGAAAAAGGAGTTCTTTTGTGAAGCGGCAAAAACGCTGCAAAGAGGATTGGACTTGAATCCGGGAATGAAGCTTAGGACGGATCTGGCTTTGGAAGAGAAGGAACGGTTTCCCGGAGATGGAGGAGAGATCCGTGGAGTTTCCCTGCAGGAATGGTATCAGCAGGAGCGTCAGATAAAGATTACAGAGGTGAAAATTTTAAACCGGCAAGGGGCAAAGGCCATGGGAAAGGAGATGGGTACGTATCTGACCATTGAGGCCCATGGAATTGAGAAAAAGGGGAAAGGGCTTGAAAAACGGCTGACAGATGAGCTGGCGGTTCAGATCCGAAAGCTGTCAAAAGGTATCCAGGGACGGGAAGAAAAAAAGGCTCCGGAGCATGTTTTGGTGGTGGGACTTGGAAACCTTTATGTAACACCAGATTCCTTAGGCCCCAGGGTTCTGCAGCATCTTCAAGTAACCAGGCATCTGGACGGACAGTATGGGGAAGGCTTTTTAAAGGAACATGACCTGGCATCCATCAGCGGGATTGCTCCAGGGGTTATGGCTCAGACTGGGATGGAAACAGCAGAAATTTTAAAAGGCGTAGTACAGGAAACGAAACCAGAGCTGATGATAGCAATTGATGCGCTGGCGGCCAGAAGCGTGCGCAGGCTTGGATGTACCATTCAGCTAACAGATACCGGAATCCGGCCTGGTTCTGGGGTGGGAAACCACAGAAACGGATTAACCAGGGAAACACTGGGAATTCCTGTTTTAGCTATCGGCGTTCCTACAGTGGTAGGTGCAGCAGCCATTGTTCAGGATACCATAGAAGCAATGGTAAAGGCATTAGAAATGGGGAAAACTACAAGGGGAACGGGACAGTATTTAAGCGGCTTAGATCCAGAAGAGCAGTATGCACTGATCCGGGAACTGCTGGAGCCGGAATTCGGCCCTATGTTTGTAACACCGCCAGATATCGAAGAGCGGGTAGAACAGTTGGGAAGCGTGATTGCAGAGGCTATTGAACTTGCTTTTTAATGGTAAAGGCAGATATCTGTTTCAAATGCAAATGGTTAAGAATTGAGAAGGCATGTTGCAAGATTCCGACGAAATATTTTCTGTTTCCTGCATAAGATGTGAAGAAGGATGGCTTAACAGGTGATTATGTGAGGAAGGGACAACGCTGGTTTCGGATGGGGAAAAAACGGGTTTTAGGAACATTGTTTGCGGTATTGCTCCTTCTGGTGCTGATAAAAGCATGGAATGATGCAGTGATTCCGGGAATGTCTGTGAGAAATGTTAAGAAAGCGGAAGCACTTTTAAAGGCAGCCGGACAAGATGTATTCCGACATATTTGGGAGCGGTTTTATCCGGCGCCTGTTTTTCCCGGGCAAAAGGAAAAGGAACGGGATCAGGAACCAGATCCGGCTTATCGGACAGCCCAGGAAGTGGAAGGATTTTTTCTGGAACATGAATATCTGGCTTATTATGGAAATGAAGAAACATGGGAGAAAAGCGGCCAGGGAACAGATACAATGACAGGAAATGATGAGATGGTGGAAGGGAAAACCGCTGAGGAAGAAGGCAAAAAAGAACAGGCAGGAGATGACAGCGGAGCGGGAACAAATGAGGGTCAAGGGGGAAAGGAGGCGATGGCAAAGGCTTCATTTCCAGGACAAACGTACCAATTGGCCCAACTGGAAGACTATGATTTTTTAATGAGCCATTTTTATAATGTCCATACTTCCACCACAGCAGATCGGCAGCTTATGGATGCGAAAAAGCTCCTGAGCCGAAATTTTCAACTGTTTCCCAAATCTCAGGAGAATCAAGGAGGGGAGGAAGAAGAAAATAAACCGCAGATTTTGATTTATCATACCCATTCCCAGGAAACTTTTGCAGATTCCGGGCCTGGCCAGGGAATTGTGGAAGTTGGCGCATATCTGGCTGAACTGTTAGAGGAGAAGGGATTTTCCGTTTACCATGACCGCTCCGTCTATGATGTCCGGGATGGCAAGCTGGATCGGAATAAAGCATATACATATGCATTAGAGGGAATCCGTAAGATTTTAGAGGAAAATCCCTCGATTCAGGTGGTGATTGATCTGCACCGGGACGGAGTAAAAGAGGGAACCCGGCTGGTAACGGATGTAAATGGGAAACCTACGGCCCAGATCATGTTTTTTAACGGATTAAGCCAGACACCGGAAGGACCCGTTCCTTATCTGGATAATCCCAACAGGGAGGATAACCTGGCCTTCAGCCTTCAGCTTCAGCTAAAAGCAGCCGCCTATTATCCTGGCTTTACCAGGAAAATATATCTGAAGGGACTTCGGTATAATCAGCATTTAAGGCCCTGTTCCTGCCTGGTGGAAGCAGGGGCACAGACTAATACTTACGAAGAAGTCCGAAATGCCATGGAACCTTTGGCAGAAGTTTTCACTATGGTGTTGCGTGGAAATTAAAAAGATGGTATATTTTTGTATAGCTGCGGGCGCAAACAGAGTTTCAGCTTATCTGCCATGCAGGACAGACAGATTTTCTGCCAGACAGGATGCTGGTATTCAGGAAAGGAAGAGAGGTACAATATGACGAATATTGAACAAAAGAATATTCGCAATTTCTGCATCATTGCCCACATCGATCACGGCAAATCCACATTAGCGGACCGGATCATTGAAAAAACCGGGCTTTTGACGAAAAGGGAGATGCAGGATCAGATTTTAGATAATATGGATATTGAGCGGGAGAGAGGAATTACCATTAAGGCTCAGACGGTTCGCACCGTATATACGGCAAAAGATGGTAAGGAATATATTTTTAATCTGATTGATACTCCCGGCCATGTAGATTTTAATTATGAAGTTTCCAGAGCCCTGGCGGCCTGTGACGGAGCTGTTCTGGTGGTGGATGCTGCTCAGGGAATCGAGGCCCAGACGCTGGCTAATGTTTATATGGCGCTGGATCATGATCTGGATGTATTTCCGGTAATCAATAAAATCGACCTGCCAAGTGCAGATCCTGATCGGGTAGTAGAGGAGATCGAAGATGTAATTGGAATTGAAGCTCAGGATGCTCCCAGGATTTCTGCAAAAACAGGATTGAATGTGGAGGATGTGCTGGAAGCGATAGTAGAGAAAATTCCGGCGCCGGGGGGAGATTCTGGAGCGCCCCTTCAGGCGCTGATTTTTGACTCCCTTTACGATCCATATAAAGGGGTTATTATATTCTGCCGGATAAAGGAAGGATGCGTAAAAAAGGGAACTCCTATCCGCATGATGGCGACAGGGGCAGAGGCAGACGTAGTGGAGGTAGGATACTTTGGGGCTGGTCAGTTTCTGCCTTGCGAGGAGCTGGATGCAGGCGCTGTAGGGTATATTACTGCCAGCATTAAAAATGTAAAAGATACGGAAGTGGGAGATACGATTACCAACCGCCAGAACCCCTGCAAAAATCCGTTGCCTGGATATAAGAAAGTAACTTCTATGGTTTACTGCGGCATGTATCCGGCAGACAGCGCGAAATACCCGGATTTAAGAGATGCATTAGAAAAGCTGCAGTTAAACGATGCTTCCTTGTTTTTTGAACCGGAAACTTCTCTTGCCTTAGGTTTCGGGTTCCGCTGTGGTTTTTTGGGACTTCTTCATCTGGAAATTATCCAGGAGCGTTTGGAACGGGAATATAATCTGGATCTGGTTACCACAGCTCCCGGCGTTATTTACCACGTTTACAAGAAAAATGGAGAAATGATTGAACTAACCAATCCCTCCAATCTTCCGGATCCCACTGAAATCGACTATATGGAAGAACCTATCGTAAGTTCTGAAATTATGGTTACGACTGAATTTGTAGGCGCAATTATGAAGCTGTGCCAGGAGCGGAGGGGCGTTTATCTGGGAATGGAATATATGGAGGAAACCAGGGCGCTATTAAAGTACGAGCTGCCGCTCAATGAAATTATTTATGACTTTTTTGATGCCTTAAAATCCAGATCCAGAGGCTATGCTTCATTTGATTATGATTTGAAAGGCTATGAGCAGTCAGAGCTGGTGAAACTGGACATTTTGGTGAACAAAGAAGAAGTGGATGCCCTGTCCTTTATTGTACATGCAGATTCTGCTTATGAGCGGGGCCGGAAAATGTGCGAAAAACTGAAAGAAGAAATTCCGCGGCACCTTTTTGAAATTCCTGTTCAGGCGGCTGTAGGCGGCAAGATTATTGCCAGGGAAACGGTGAGAGCCATGCGCAAAGATGTTCTGGCGAAATGTTATGGCGGCGATATCAGCCGGAAGAGAAAGCTTCTGGAAAAACAGAAGGAAGGAAAGAAGCGGATGCGTCAGATTGGCAATGTGGAGATTCCGCAGAAAGCTTTTATGAGTGTTTTAAAGCTGGATGAGGAATAAATCAGCATACATTGTAAGCCTTACCTATAGGGAAAGGCTGGAATAGAAATTGGATGAAGGACAAAATGACAAAAAAAAGAAGCTTGGAATTGTATATTCATATTCCTTTTTGCGTGCAAAAATGCTTTTACTGCGATTTTCTCTCCTTTCCGGCAGCCCGGAATGTGATGGCAGAATATATGGATCAGTTAAGATGTGAAATTGCATCTTCTGGCGGATGGTATGAAAATTATCAGGTACAGACCGTATTTATCGGCGGAGGAACCCCGTCTATTCTGGAATCGGAACAGATCCTGATGCTGATGCAGACTGTGAGAAAAGCATTTTCTCTGGCAGAAGACGCAGAAATTACAATAGAGGCGAATCCGGGGACCTTTTTAAACAAAAAGATTCCCGTGTACCAGGCAGCAGGAATCAACCGCTTAAGCATAGGGCTTCAGTCTGCCAGCAATGGAGAATTAAAGCGCCTTGGGCGGATTCATTCCTTTGAAGATTTTCTGAAAAGCTTTCAGAGTGCCAGAATGGAAGGCTTCGGGAATATTAATATTGATTTGATCAGCGCAGTTCCGGGGCAAACCATAGACTCCTGGCGAAATACGTTAAAAAAAGTAATTATGCTGAAGCCGGAGCATATTTCAGCATACAGCCTGATGATAGAGGAAGGGACTGTCTTTGGAGAACATTACCAGAAGGAAGGCGAAGGTTACGGGCTGGAAAGAGTGCAGAAAACGGATAAGCTGGCAGGATGGCCCGATCTTCCAAATGAGGATGAGGAAAGGCAGATGTATGAGCTGACCAAAAAGCTTTTGGCAGATGCGGGTTTTATTCATTATGAAATTTCGAATTTTGCAAAACCTGGATATCAATGCCGTCATAATTTGGGTTACTGGAGCGGCATTGAATACTTAGGCTTTGGACTTGGTGCCTCTTCCTGTGTAAAAGGGCAGCGGTTCTGCAACGAAACCGATTTGGAAAATTACCAGAAACTGGACTTTTCGCTGGATGGGCTGGAACGGCTTCATGGCCGTGTTCATATTCAAAGCAGAAGGGAGCAGATGGAAGAATTTATGTTTCTTGGCCTGCGCAAGATGGAGGGCGTAACAGAGCTGGAATTTATCCGGGAATTCGGTATCCGAATGGATTCCGTTTATGGAGATGTAATCCGGAAACTGACAGAGGAAAGACTGATAGAGCGCAAGGCAAGCCGGATAGCCCTTACTGACCGCGGAATTGACGTCAGCAACTATGTATTTGGCCAGTTTTTGCTGGACATGGAATTTTAGATATAGCAGAACCCAAAGGTTTATAAGGGAATGCCAAAGAAAGGATTATCCGGAAATGGCATTCCCTTATTTGAGCCTGCAGGGCATCGTTTTCTGGAGCAGATAATCTTCTGAATCTTCTAAATTTTGCTTTTGGCGCCTTAGCCGGAAACTGCCTGCAAACTAGATCTCGTAAAATACATTTGCCAGTGTTTTTCATTGGTTATGACTCAACCAAAAATACTTCTGCGTACTGGACTCCCTGATTGCGGGCTTCGCCGTGAGTATCAAAGAAAATATCAATATGGTTTCCGCGAACGCTGCCTCCGCAGTCTTCCGCCGTATAAAGGATACCGTTAATCATAACTTTGCTGCCATAAGGGATGACTCGGGGATCCACAGCAATGGTGTGCTTAGATCTGGCAATGGCTCCGGTGCTGGTATTCCATCCCCAGTTTTTCGAACAGGAACGGCAGGGACAGTATCCGGTGGTTTTAAAGACACCGAGAGATCGAAGACGGGGCTGGCCCTTTTGATACTGGCTCTGGCCGCCTATGGGCTGCCCGTCAGCCATAACGGATACCGAGTAGAAATCATCCGGAAGTTTAGACCAGTCAACGGGGATGGAAAATCCGCTTAATCCGCTGCCATAGCCGCTGGCTGCCACGTCTTCCCGGCAGATATCTACGGCAGCAGACATTTCATCTACGATGGTTCCGGCGCTGTTAAAGATGGCAATCGATACCTGAGGCACTTCTGCAGGTGTTTCAGAGTTCCAGGCCCAGCCAGAAATAGCATTTTCCTGGATATTATCCACATTGCCGTGAACTTGGGCAGCCATGGCATTCATACTGGCGCCAGGCGTAAAAGCTGCGGCAAATAAAAACTTTATCAGGTGTTTCTTTAAATAAACTGCTTTCATAAAATAATCAACCTCTCTTTCCAATGCTGCTGGTTTGTGGCCCAAGAATAAAATATAACAGATATTAAAATATCAACAAAATCGACACAAAACAGCAATTAAAAGTTAACACAAAAATAAATAATGTAACACTTTTGTAATACTCACTGGCATTGCCTATTTTACCGCTTTTTTCAAATTTGTCAAGGCGTCAGAAAAACAAGTTAATGGGAAAAAGAGGAAAAAATTGACTAATACAGAGGATTTTCGGTAGATTTTTACAAGAAAAGAAGAAAAAAATGATAGAATTTATATAAAATTGAAGATCGGTTTTTGAAACAACAGGGACAAAAAGTCTGGAAAATTGAACATTCCCACAGCTCAGCGGCGGAGCGCTGAGCTTTCGCAGTCATTAAAAAAACTGCTGTTTCTGGAATTTCCAAAAGCAGCAGTTTTTTATGTTCATGTGCAGCCGGAGCTACTGAACCAAAAATACTTCTTGTTGGGTACGGCCGTGGGCATTGGCTTCATCATGAGTGTCATAATAGATATCCAGCATATTTCCTCTGATACTGGATCCTTTATCTTCTACAGTATAGATAACATTTCCTACCCGAACCTTGCTTCCAATAGGAAGAATGGACAAGTCAGCAGCAATTGTATGGTTTGCCTTAGGTATTGTGCCGGAATATGTAATTCCAAGACCGCTTCCACATGCGTCACAGCCGCAGTAGCCGCTGATGGAAAAGATGCCAAGTGAGCGCTCTGTACCGGAAATCGGAACAAGCTGGGGAAGGCTGCTTACAGTATCTGCAGATGGCTGCGGTGCAGGAATCTGGGTAACTGGAGCGGACCCTGTGCTTTCCGAGGAGGGTTTTACAGAAGAAGCAGGAATTGCTTTGGAAACGCTGCCGGAGGACTTGGAATAAGTTACAGCACTGCCTAACGGATAGTAGGAATCACCCTTTACCGAATATGCTTTTACCTTAAAATCCGTTCCGTTGAGCTGAGTCCAGTCGATCTTTGCATGGAATCCGTGCCATCCATCTTTTAAATTCGCCACTAAATCTTCCCGGTATAAGTCAGCAGTAACATGAAGGTATTTTACTGGATCTGATTTGCCAGACTGGAAGATATGAATCTCCACATTCTGAACATCATTCGTATTATCCGGATTCCAGGCCCAACCAGAAATCGAGCTGGAATCCACAGATGTAATCCCGCCCTGTGCAACGGCGGCTTTGGCTGGAAATGCCATCATGGCAGCAGCCGATAGAGATAAAATAAAAAGCTTACATGATTTTAAAATAGAATGTTTCATAATTAATGTACCTCGCAATGAAAATGACGCTAAACCATAAAAATTTCGGGTAACTTAATTTATGTATTGCTGCATCTTCTGTAACCAATTATGATAGTAAAGGGTAATATTACAATTGTTATGGCACATTTACTATTATATTACAAAAATATTAAATGTCAAGATAATCAATCGTCTTTTCTGAAGGAAAGAAATTGCGAAAGTAATTTTGCATCCCCACTTTTATGGAAGAAATCAACAAAATTAGCGTATTGAAATGGGATTTTTACCCACTTGGCAGGTGTTTTGCTGTTAGAAGGCGATATTGATTTGCAGCGGGAGTTTTGATTCGCTGCAGCAGACAGCGCTGCCATCTTGGCAGTCTGCTTGCTGACGGAATCCGTCTGCCTGTCTGCTTTCGCTGCCGTCCTTAGATAAAATGAACTTTTTTAAAATATGGTATTGACAAATAATTTAGATTGTAATATATTAACTAATGTAGAAATTAGCACTCGTTCTTGTTGAGTGCTAACAAAACGAAAGGGAAGGCGGGATGAGATGGAGTTGGAGGGACGGAAGGTTACCATATTAAAAGCAATTATTAAAACCTATCTGGAAACCGGAGAACCAGTTGGCTCCAGAACCATTTCTAAGTACTCCGATTTAAAGTTAAGTTCTGCCACCATTCGGAATGAAATGTCGGATTTAGAGGAAATGGGGTATATTATACAGCCTCATACTTCGGCGGGACGGATTCCATCAGACAAAGGTTATCGATTCTATGTAGATCAGCTGATGGAAGAGAAAGAGCAGGAGATAAACCAGGTACAGGAGCTGATGTTTCAGCGGGTTGACCGTCTGGAACTGGTATTAAAGCGCCTGGTACAAATGCTTGCATCCAATACCAATTATGCTGCCTTAATCAGCGGCCCTCAGTACCATCAGAACAAACTGAAATTTATTCAGTTGTCCAAGGTAGATGAGGAGAAACTTCTTCTGGTATTAGTGATGGAAGGAAATATTATTAAGAATACAATGATTCCCCAGAAGCAGGCAGTAAGGGATGAAGATATGCTGAATTTAAATATCCTGCTGAACAGCACCCTAAACGGGCTTACTGTGGAGGAGATCAATTTGGGCCTGATTTCAAAATTAAAAGAACAGGCAGGCATCCATAGCGGGGTAGTGGAATCTGTATTGGAACAGATTGCAGAAGCGGTTCAGGCGGAAGCAGAGGATCTTCCGATTTATACCAGCGGAGCAACCAATATCTTTAAATATCCTGAATTAAGCGACGGGGAAAAGGCAAGTAAGCTTTTAAGCACATTTGAGCAAAAGGATATGCTTCAGGAGCTGATTGCAGACGTAAATTCTTCAGAACAAAGTGCAGGCACCGGAATCCAGGTATATATTGGAGATGAGATGCCGGTGCAGTCTATGAAAGACTGCAGCGTGGTAACAGCCAATTATGTATTAGGTGAAGGATTACGAGGCACGATAGGAATAGTAGGGCCAAAGCGGATGGACTATGATAAGGTGGTAAGCACCTTGCGCAATGTGATGAGTCAGCTTGACTTAGCCTTTAACAAAACGCCCAAAGGCGATGGAAGTTAGAAGGAAAGGTGATGAAAGTGGAAGATACGAACATAAAGAATCAGCAGGAAGCAAAAGAAGAGAGCCTAAGCTCTGAGCAGTTGAATGAGGAAAGGCAGGAAGGTTTTTCAAACGAAGCGGAAAACCAAAACAGCGAGAACCAGCCGGAAGATGGGAATCCGGCAGAAGAGCCAGCCGGTGAAGAAGCAGATTCCCAGGAAAAAGAGAAAGAAAAAAAGGGTTTTTTCCATAAGAAAGAAAAGAAAGATCAAAAAGACGAAAAGATCGAAGAGTTAACGGATCGCCTGAAACGAACGATGGCAGAATTTGATAATTTCAGAAAGCGGACAGAAAAAGAGAAATCCGCTATGTATGAAATCGGAGCCAAAGACATTATTGAGAAAATCCTGCCGGTGGTAGACAATTTCGAGAGAGGGCTGGCCGCCATTCCTGAGGATGCAAAGGAAACAGCATTTGCAGAAGGGATGGAAAAAATCTATAAGCAGTTTATGAAAACTCTGGAGGAGATAGGCGTTACCCCGATTGAGGCAGTGGGAAAAGAATTTGACCCTAATTTCCATAATGCAGTGATGCATGTGGAAGATGAGAATTTTGGTGAAAACGTTATATCGATGGAACTGCAAAAGGGCTATCTGTACCGTGACAGCGTGGTTCGTCACAGCATGGTTCAGGTTGCAAACTGACAGTAATTGCCGAATCTCTTAAACCTGACATTTGGGCCGGAAAGAAGATTCAAATCACACCATATTTCATTTGATTCATATATTTTAGGAGGAAAAACTATGAGCAAGATTATTGGTATTGACTTAGGTACGACTAACAGTTGTGTAGCTGTTATGGAAGGCGGAAAGCCAACCGTTATCGCAAATGCAGAAGGAATCCGCACTACCCCTTCTATCGTTGCATTTACAAAAACAGGAGAGCGTTTAGTAGGCGAACCGGCAAAGCGTCAGGCTGTAACCAATGCAGACCGCACCATTTCTTCTATTAAGCGCCATATGGGCACCGATTACAAGGTGAACATAGACGACAAACGTTATACTCCTCAGGAAATTTCTGCTATGATTCTGCAGAAATTGAAAGCTGACGCAGAGAGCTATTTAGGTGAGAAGGTAACGGAAGCAGTTATTACGGTTCCTGCATATTTTAATGACGCTCAGCGCCAGGCAACTAAGGATGCCGGAAAGATTGCCGGATTAGATGTAAAGCGTATTATTAATGAGCCGACAGCAGCCGCTCTGGCATACGGCCTGGATAATGAAAAAGAACAGAAAATCATGGTATACGATTTAGGCGGCGGCACCTTTGACGTTTCAATCATTGAAATCGGCGATGGCGTAATCGAAGTTCTTTCAACTAACGGCGATACCCGTTTAGGCGGAGATGATTTTGATAATGCCATTACCCAGTGGCTGATCCACGAATTTAAGAATGCAGAGGGTGTGGATTTGTCTAACGATAAGATGGCTCTTCAGAGATTAAAAGAAGCAGCCGAGAAGGCAAAGAAAGAATTGTCAACGGCTACTACTACCAATATTAACCTGCCCTTTATTACTGCAACTCCGGAAGGACCAAAGCATCTGGATATTAACTTAAGCAGGGCTAAGTTTGATGAACTGACTCATGATTTAATTGAAAGAACTGCAATTCCTGTTCAGAACGCTTTAAAGGATGCCGGACTCACTTCTTCTGAACTGGGGAAGGTTCTGTTAGTAGGCGGTTCCACCCGTATGATTTCTGCTCAGGATAAGGTAAAGCAGTTAACTGGAAAAGAACCAAGCAAATCCTTAAACCCAGACGAATGTGTGGCAATCGGTGCTGCTATTCAGGGAGGTAAGCTGGCCGGCGATGCAGGTGCAGGGGATATTCTTCTTCTGGATGTAACTCCGTTATCTCTGTCTATCGAAACAATGGGCGGAGTGGCTACCAGGCTGATTGAGAGGAATACTACAATTCCTACTAAGAAGAGCCAGGTATTCTCTACAGCAGCCGATAATCAGACAGCAGTTGATATTCATGTAGTACAGGGCGAGCGTCAGTTTGCAAGGGATAATAAAACATTAGGGCAGTTCCGTCTGGATGGAATCCCGCCTGCAAGAAGAGGCGTGCCCCAGATTGAAGTTACCTTTGATATTGATGCCAACGGTATTGTAAACGTATCTGCAAAGGATCTGGGAACTGGAAAAGAACAGCATATTACCATTACTTCCGGATCGAATATGTCAGATGACGATATTCAGAAGGCAGTAAAGGAAGCAGCTGAGTACGAGGCTCAGGATAAAAAGAAGAAAGAAGCCATTGATGCAAGAAATGACGCTGATTCCTTAGTATTCCAGACTGAAAAGGCCATGGAAGAAGTAGGGGATAAGATTGATGGGGCTGATAAAGCAGCGGTGGAAGCTGACTTAAATGCACTGAAGGAAGCCATTAACAAGGCACCGGCAGATCAGATGACAGATGCTCAGATTGATGAGATTAAGAGCGGCAAAGAAAAACTGATGAACAGCGCACAGAAACTGTTTGCTAAAGTTTACGAACAGGCTCAGGCAGCAGGTCAGGCAGGCCCCGGCCCGGACATGGGTGCAGGCGCTGAAAGTGCAGGCGGCGCAAATTATGGCGACGATGTAGTTGACGGTGACTTCAAAGAAGTGTAAAATGGATAATCGGTTCGGTTCCCCCTCGGGGCCGGCTAAGCAAAAGGGGATTTGCGGAATTATTCCGCAAACCCCTATTGCAGGTTGTGGAAAACCTGGCGGGTCTGAGAAATGCTTTCTGTCAGGCAGAAAGCCGCCGATGGAGGGTTGGAAGCAAAGCTTAACAGACAAAGTTTCCGGGAGGTGGCCGGATAATGAGAGGATTAGGATATGGCAGAGAAAAGAGATTACTATGAGGTCTTAGGCGTTCCAAAAGATGCGGATGAGGGGGCCATTAAAAAAGCATACCGTGTGCTGGCTAAGAAGTACCATCCAGATGCCAACCCAGGCGATGAGGCGGCGGCTGAGAAGTTTAAGGAGGCATCAGAAGCCTACGGTGTGTTAAGTGATCCCCAGAAACGGCAGCAGTATGATCAGTTCGGCCATGCAGCCTTTGACGGCGGAGCAGGCGGAGGCGGCTTTGGAGGGTTTGATTTCAGCGGAGCCGATATGGGAGATATATTCGGAGATATATTCGGAGATATTTTTGGCGGAGGAAGCCGCAGGGGACGAAGCAGCAATGGACCAATGCGGGGGGCAAATGTAAGAAGCGCTGTCCGCATTGCCTTTGAGGAAGCAGTATTTGGCTGTGAAAAGGAAATTGAGATTAATTATAAGGAAGAGTGCAAGAGCTGTCACGGCAGCGGCGCGAAGGCAGGAACGGCGCCGGTAACCTGCGGCAAGTGCAACGGAAAAGGAAAGATTACTTATGTGCAGCAGTCCTTCTTTGGCCAGGTACAGAATGTACAGACCTGTCCGGACTGCGGCGGAACTGGGAAAGTGATTAAAGAGAAATGCCCGGACTGTTATGGTACTGGATATAAAACGATCCGGAAGAAGTTTAAGGTATCCATTCCTGCCGGAATCGATAATGGCCAAAGTGTCCGCTTGGCAGGGGCAGGGGAGCCTGGAAGAAATGGAGGCGAACGGGGCGATCTGCTGGTAGAGGCAGTGGTATCTCAGCATCCTATCTTTAAACGGCAGGATACCAGCATCTTCTCCACAGTACCGATTTCATTTGCAAAGGCAGCCTTGGGCGGCCCGATCCGGATTAAGACAGTAGACGGAGAAGTGGAATACGAGGTAAAATCAGGAACCCAGACCGATACAAAAGTCCGGTTAAAAGGAAAAGGAGTGCCGTCTTTGCGGAACCGGAATCTCCGTGGAGATCACTATGTAACCTTGGTGGTTCAAGTACCGGAACGGATGAACGAAGCCCAGAAGGAAGCTTTAAGGAAATTTGATGAGGCTATGACCGGAGTGTATCCGGAAGGAGAGAAGCATAAAAAGAAAGGGCTGTTTAAATAACAGTCAGACAAGGAAAGTTCAGCGCTTAAGCGCCAAGCTGTGGGAAAACAGAACCGCGAAGCGCGGTGGCATGGGTATTGTGAAAAGCTAAAGAAATTATGAGAATATTTTAATCGTTTTAGCCGTCATTGTGGTGCAATGACGGCTGTTTTTTGTCAGGCCAAGGGCCTGTTTTCATTATGGGAAATTGCGCCCTATAAAGCAAAAACCTCCGGGGGATGCGCATTTCGCGCCTAAGGAAACTGTCTGCTGACGCAGACGCGCTCCGGCGCGAGTCCGGCAAGCCGGACTTTTTGTTCTAATTTCCTGCGGTTTACAGGTGCAGTATGTGAATCAGAAGTATCCATGTTAAGCCATAGTAGATAACAACGGCTACCAGATCATTGATTGTTGTTATAAGCGGGCCGGAAGCGACTGCTGGATCAATATGGAGTTTTTTGAATACAAGAGGAACAGTAGTTCCTGATACACTGGCTAAAAACATTGCAGCTAATAATGCCGTGCCAGTGCAAAAAGAAACTACAAATGCTGTTATGGCAGGCTGCCCTTTTATAAAAATCAGATATAAGCCTATCAGCAGAAAGGATAATAAACCTAAAATAATTCCGTTAATCAGGCCGATGTTTGCTTCTTTGGCAATCAGATGCCGCTTTTGCCTGCCATTTATATGTTCATCCATTAAAACGCGGATCGTAACAGCCAGGGATTGGGTTCCTGTATTGCCAGCCATATCGAGGATAAGTGACTGAAAGGCAATGATAAGAGGAAGATGGGCTACAACGTTTTCAAACATTCCCACAATACCAGAAACGAAAAGCCCTAATCCAAGGAGGATAACCAGCCAGGGCAGACGTTTTTGAATGCTTTTTTTCAGCGGTTCATGCAGGTCCTCTTCCGATAAAAGTCCAGCCAGCTTTGCATAATCATCTCCCAGCTCCTCATCCACAAGCTGCATAATTTCCTGGGATGTTATGACTCCACACAGTTTGTTTTTGGAATCAAGAACAGGGATGGAATCTTCCGAATAATCCACCATACGGCTAATACAGTCTTCAATCCGCTCATTTGCATAAACGTAAGGATAAGAAGTCATAGTAATTGCATTAAGTTTTGTGCCTTCACGGGCAATAATTAGTTTTTTTAAATCGATAGCGCCAATGAAAGCTTTATCATGATCCACAACGTAAATTGTGGAAATATTGTCATGTTCTGCTGCCTGTTCTACTAATGAATGCATTGCTTCACGGATGCTGAGGCCAGAATGCAGCAAAATGTAATTTGTAGACATTCTGCTTCCGATTTCCTCCTTATCAAAGGAGTTAAGAAAAATTATTTCCCTCCGTGCTTCATCATTCATCATTTCCAGTATCGCAGTCCGCTCCCCTTTTTCCATTCGGCGGAAACACTCGATTGTAGTGGTAATTTCAAATTGAAGCATAATATCTATTTTTTTTCGTATTCCCAGTTCACTGATATATGTTTCCGGATGCTCAGAATGCTCCAATATGTTTGCTAGATCTTCTGTATCAAGAATGAGATAAAGCCTGTGGCGTTCCTCTTCGCTGAGCAGTGTAAAAGTTGATGCAATATCTTTTTCGTGATATGCTAAAATACGTTCCCGCTTTATTTTAGGTATTAGATTGCTGCGAAGAATTTCTATGATCTCCATTTTGTAGTCCGGGCGCTGCACAGACTGTAAATTTTTTTGCTGAATATAGGTTTTGTTTGTTGCGTTCATTGTACCGTCCTCCTTTACTTTCCATAAAATAAAAGATTCATGGATGCAAAGGCAGGCATATAGAGGTATTCCGGCACTGGAAATGGGCATAAAAATACCATTGCCGCTGCTGGAATATACATATTCTACACCCGCCCTGACGATGTGCAGTTTTAGAAACGGACAATGGCATTCATTCTATTTATTAATATCATGATACCAGGGGCAAAAGGTCTAAAATCCGGTGCAAGTCTGCTTGCAGGAGGATTTTGATCTTGGAACCTGCCAAAAACATGTAAAAGCAGCCCGTTCAGGGCAGATTTTGAATGTTTTTGAGGATTGCGGGAGTACAAACAAAGTACGGAGCAATCCGGTATCAGAGGGGGAAAAAGACCTTATGACCCCAATATCATATCATAAATAATTCAGAATATGGACAGCATGCAGCCGCCTATGTTCTGACAAAATATGAAGCCCTTGTCTGCACTTCGACTACAACTACTGCCGTCCATAATCTCACCTCACTTATCGAAAATTAAATGTTATATTTCCTAAGGATACCCTTAGGGAGCAGGGAGATAGATGTCCCAAGTGCCGTCCTTTGGCGTCTGGAGGCATTACTGTCAATCGGCGTATGTGTCCAGTACGCCCCATTCCTCTGCATTGCCAGTTTCCAAAATCAGGTACTCGGGGGCCCAAACTGTGTGTCCCCTTGTTCACTGAGGGTATCATATTATAGCTCCTTTTGTCAACTGCTGAAAGGCAAAAAAATGTAGAAAAGCAATGCCTTTTATGATATGTTATACTTAGAAAAACACTTTTTGAAAGTATAGGAGCTAAAATGGATAAAAAGAAACATACAAATATGGAAGTAAAAAAGAAGAATAGGAATGACGTTTTTCGCTATATATGCAGAAACGGGATGGTGTCAAATCCGGATATCTCTTATGGATTGAAATTAAGCCTGCCTACAGTAACACAGATTACAAAAGAATTGATAGAACGCGGGCTTGTGGAAGAAATGGGGGAGATGGAATCTACCGGCGGCAGACGGGCAAAAGCATTAGCTGTATCTGGGAATGCCGGGAAAGCAATAGGGCTGGATATTACGAAAAATCATATCAACCTGGTTCTTACAGAACTGACGGGCAAAATTTTAAAATATGAGCGTATCTTTCTTCCATATGCCGCAGGAGATGACTACTATTTGGAGGTGAACCAAAAGACAGAACGTTTTCTGGAAGATGGCGGATGCAGCAAGGAGTGTGTATTAGGAATAGGATTATCATTCCCTGGAATTATCGATCTGGATAAAGAATTGGTTGCAGATTCTCACATTCTTGGGGTAAACGATCTTCCATTTTCTGCTGTAAGCCGTTTTTTTCCTTATCCCTGCCTCTTTCTAAATGATGCAAATGCCGGAGCATATGCAGAAGGAATCCAGTCAGAAAGCATGAACCGTTTTTTTTATCTGTCCCTGAGTAATACCGTAGGAGGCGGAGTTTACAGTAATGGAAAGCTGGAACAGGGAAGTAATTTCCGATGCGGGGAAGCAGGACATATGACAATTGTTCCGGACGGGAAAGCCTGTTACTGCGGAAAACAGGGATGCCTGGATGCCTATTGCTCTGCAAAGTGCCTTGCTGATGGGAAAGTAGAAGATTTTTTTGAACGTTTGAAGCAGGGGGAGGGAATAGCAGCCAGTCAATGGGAACAATATACATCTTATTTGGCCATAGCAGTGAACAATATTCATATGGTTTTGGATTGCGATGTTGTTTTGGGAGGATATGTGGGAAGCTGTATGGGAGAATTTATCCAGGATATCCGGGATAAAGTATCATTAAGAAACACATTTTCAGAAAATGGTTCCTTTATCAGAACGTGCAGACATAAGACAGGAGAGGCAGCGCTGGGGGCATCCTTAAACGTGATTGAGCAGTTTATAGAACAAGTTTAAGAAAAATAGAAGTGAAAGTTTGAGAGATTTCAGAGATGGAATCTCTTTTTTTGTTTTATTTAGGAAGGTGCGGCCTATAAAGCAAAAAAACTCCAAGGGATGCGCACTTCGCACATAAGGAAAATGTCTGCTGGCGCAGACGCACTCCGCTGCAAGAGTCCGATTCATCGGATTCTTTGTTTTTGTTGATTTTTGCTAAAAATAGTACTTGGATTTCTGACAAACTGCTGAAAATAAGGTTATTTTTTTATTTTGTATTGACAGAAAGCATGTGAAAGAATAAAATAATACACATAATAAAACTATTTAATAAAGTATTAAATAAATAAAAAATAAAGAGGAGGAATTCAAGGCATGGAAAGAACAATGAAAACTGCTGTAATGTTAGGAATCGGTAAAATGGGGTTTGAAGAGAGGGAGATTCCGGTGCCGAAAGATAACGAAGTTCTTGTAAAATTAGAGTATGTGGGTATCTGTGGAAGTGACCTGCATTATTATGAAACAGGCGCCATCGGCGATTATGTGGTTAAACCGCCATTTGTGCTGGGGCATGAGCCTGGCGGCACAGTAGTGGAAGTGGGAAAAGATGTGAAGCATCTGAAAGCAGGCGACAGGGTTGCGCTGGAGCCAGGAAAAACCTGCGGTCACTGTGAGTTCTGTAAAACAGGTAATTACAATCTTTGCCCGGATGTGGTATTTTTTGCAACTCCTCCAGTGGACGGTGTATTCCAGGAATATGTGGCACATGAAGCAGACCTTTGTTTTAAACTGCCGGATCATGTAAGTACAATGGAAGGTGCTTTGATTGAGCCTTTGGCAGTAGGGTTCCATGCAGCTATGCAGGGTGGCGCAAGAGCAGGACAGACAGCAGTCGTTATGGGGGCAGGATGTATTGGACTGGTAACGATGATGGCACTAAAAGCAATGGGAGTATCCAGAGTATATGTGGTGGACATTATGGAAAAACGGCTTCAGAAAGCATTGGAGCTGGGGGCAGACGGAGTGATTAATGGGAGCCTGACAGATGCTGTGGAGGAAGTAAAGAAGCTGACTGATGGAAAGGGATGTGATCTTGCAGTGGAAACAGCAGGCACCCAGGCAACTACTGTCCAGACTATTCATATGACGAAAAAGGGTGCAGCTATCGTTTTAGTTGGATACAGCAAGAGCGGGGAAATGACGCTTCCTATGAGCCTTGCGCTGGATAAGGAGCTGTCATTTAAGACCGTATTCCGTTACCGGCATATCTATCCAATGGCCATTGATGCAGTTGCGGCAGGCAAGGTAAATCTGAAAGGCATTGTGACAGATGTATTTAGGCTTGATGAAGTGCAGAAAGCTATGGATTACAGTGTGAATAATAAAGCAGATATTGTAAAGGCCGTTATCCGAATTGCAGAATAGTCAGGCGGAGCAGGGAGAAGGTTGAATTTAGCCAATATTTATAAGGAGGACGGCAATGGAACAGAAAAATACAGATGTAAAAGTGCCGCTGATTAGTAAGATAGCTTATGGCATGGGTGATGTAGGATGCAATTTCAGTTGGATGTTTGTGGGGAATTTCCTGATGATTTTTTATACGGATGTTTTTGGGATTGGAATGGGAGCCGTTGCAGGGCTGATGCTGTTTTCCAGATTCTGGGATGCGGTTAATGATCCAATAATTGGAGGTTTGAGTGACAAAACCCATACAAGATGGGGGAGATACCGTCCCTGGCTTTTGATTGCCGCACCCCTTACAGCCATTGTATTAATGGTAACATTTTGGGCCCACCCGGACTGGCCGTCTACAGGAAAAATTGTTTATATGACAGTTACATACTGCATTCTGGTGTTGGGCTACACCTGTGTAAATATCCCTTATGGAACCCTGTGCGGCGCCATGACGCAGAATATAGAAGAACGGGCGAAAATTAATACATTCCGTTCAGTTAGTGCAATGATTGCTATTGGCATTATCAATATCATAACAGTTCCTTTGATTGGGGCTCTTGGCAAAGGGGATAACAAGAAGGGGTATCTTTTAGTTGCTGTTGTTTATGGCTGTATCTTTGCAGCCTGCCATATTTTCTGTTTTGCGAAAACAAAAGAAGTCCTGGAGGTGCCTGAGAAAGAAAAAATATCTCTGAAAGTACAATTGACATCTGTGGCCCAAAATAAGCCATATATGATTGCAGTAGCAGGGCAGTTTTTGTTTGGCGTTACACTTTATGGAAGAAATGCGGATGCACTTTATTATTTTACCTATGTAGAAGGCAACCAGGCCTTATTTAGTACGTATTCCCTTTGTATTATTATTCCTTCGATTATTGGGGCAGCCTGTTTTCCCGCTGTATTCAGACTGACAAACAATAAGGGGCGATCAGCGTCTATATTTGCATTGCTTACCGGAATCAGTATGTTTAGCATGTACTTTTTTACAGTCAGGGAAGCTCCGATTCCATTTTATCTGTTTTCCTGTCTGGCACAATTTTTCTTTTCCGGATTTAACACAGCTATCTATGCGATTGTGCCAGATTGTGTGGAGTATGGAGAATGGAAAACAGGACTTCGCAATGATGGTTTCCAGTATGCGTTTATTTCATTAGGAAATAAGATAGGGATGGCAATCGGAACTTCTGCTTTGGCAGGCGTTTTAGGCAGCATGGGATATCTGGCAAACCAGCAGCAGAATCCGGCTGTGCTGGCTGTTATGAAACATTCATTCACTACAGTTCCAGGGATATTATGGATCATTACAGCAGGAGTTTTATACTTTTACCGTCTGAACCGGAAAGCTTATAATAAAATCGTGCAGGAGATTCAGGAAAGGAAGGGAGAAACATGTTTGATGTAGCTGCTTCAGAGAAATTGCTGATTGATTTTATTCAAACCAGCAGCAATGGAACTTCGGTCTTTGAAACAAACAAGGAAGGTACAGCCCGCAATGTGCAGGCCATGCCGGAGCGAGGAGAAATTCAGCGTTTGACTGGTGACAGTAAGAAGAATCAGAAAGAACATAAGTTTACAAAAACAGTTTCTGTTAAGCTGCATTCAGTCGAACAGGTGAAAGCATTTGTAAACGATATGAAACAGATAGAAGGAGATGTACTATTATTAGCTGGAAAGTATGTAATTGATGCAAAATCCATCATGGGGATTTTCAGCCTGAATCTGTCCGGCCCGCTGCAGCTTGAAATTGAGGACTGGAAAGAAGCTTATGGACCAATCGTTGAAAAATATCTTCACTCATAGGGTAGATATTAGAAGGATCCTGCAGCGAATCAGCAAAGAGTCGAATTGATTCCTCCAGTAATTATTGTTTTCTGCTAAATCATACTCAAAACAGAATGCTTACTTTGGGCCTTACATAAACCATAATAGACTCAGCTATGAATGGTGTATACCAAACGGCCTGGAGAGGAGCAGCAGAAAGATGATTGATATCAATGATGCAAAAATGAAATTTGACGAATATTTAAATGGATATGACAGGAACGATGATAAAATTCATTTGAAGATAACCCATACTTATCACGTTTTGCAGGCAGCAGACGAAATCTGCCGCGGGGAAGGGATTGGCAAGGAGGATCACGGAATTGCTTTACTGATCGCTCTTCTTCATGATATCGGAAGGTTTGAGCAGTTAAAACAGTTTCACAGTTTTCAGGACAGCTTATTCAATCATGCGGATTTTGGCGTAAAAGTGCTGTTTGAGGACAGAATGATTGAATTATTTTTGCCAGAGCGAAGGTATGATGAAATTATAAAAAAAGCGATCCAGTATCATTCCGTTTATTCCCTTGGGGATGTGAAAGGATTGACAGCCAGAGAACTTCTTCATTGTCAGATTATTCGGGATGCGGATAAGCTGGATAATTTCCGGGTTAAGGAAACGGAATCCATCGAAACTTTGTTTGATACGCCCAGAAAACAAGTGGAGCTGGAATCGATTACGCCTAACATAATGGAAGCAGTCCGAAACAGGAAAAGCATTTTGTCTGGTCATCGGGTTACTCATATGGATTGCTGGGTTTCTTACCTTGCATTTGTCTTTGATTTAAATTTTAAAACCAGTTTTCGATGGATTTTAAACCAGGATTACATGAACCGCAACATTGACCGGATTGCATATAAAAATCCGGAAACGAAAGAACAGATGGAAGAGATCAGGGAAATCTGCAATGAATTTATCTGGGAGAGGGCTTTGCCTTCCGGTAAAAGCCAGGTGGTTTATCAGGATACGGAATACTTATAGATTGCAGTATGCTTGAAATTGATGGTGAGAGGCATCCGGGTAAGGCAACGGTTACGGCAGGACGAGAAAAGGTGGTTCGAATCCTGCCAATTGCTGCCAATGGAGATGCCTTCTGTTAAGTTGCAGATTTTTGTGCGGAACTATATGAAAGTTAAATTGTATTCTCAGTACATATTTTTGGGTGATTTTCAGATTAGCAGATTATGGACGAAAGAATCAGAATTGATTATACTAAAAACATAATCAATCAGAAATATATTTATTCAGATAGGGAGGTTTTGGTATGATCGGTAATGAGATTGGTTTTATTTATTGGAACAGGCAGGTTTGTCCTCAATGGATTGCAGAAGATCGCTTTTACAACTGTGAGAATTTTTACCAGGTAGTTTCCGCAAATGGATTGCGGCTGGGACAGTTGTTCCATCGTACCATTGAATTCTGCATCAATAGTATTTAGGATACAAGTTACAAGGTACTGTTGATAAAATCTGAGTTAGGCTGCGCCAACATATGAAACAGAAAACATAAGATTGAAAAGTACTGCTGCAGTATGTATATCTGACATACTGCAGCTTTTTTGCTTTATAGGAACTTGCGCCCTATAAAGCAAAACCCTCCGGGGGATGCGCACTTCGCGCTTAAGGAAACTGTCTGCTGACGCAGACGCGCTCCGGCGAGGGAGTCCGGCAAGACGGACTCTTTGTTCCTTTATAGGAACTTGCGCCCTATAAAGCAAAACCCTCTGGGGGATGCCCGCTTCGCGCTTAAGGAAACTGTCTGCTGACGCAGACGCGCTCCGGCGAGGGAGTCCGGCAAAACAAATTTTCAGACTATGGGAAGTAAGTGTACCGTTTTTCCATTGATTAAAGCAGCATCTTCTTCCTGATGGGTAGAAAGGATCAGCAATTTGCCAAAACTTTTTTCTGAAATATACTGGATCACCTGTGCCTTGGTTTCTTCATCCAGCCCGGTAAAAGGTTCATCCATTATAATCCCGTCAGAGGAGGCTAACAGTGCCCGAAGAATTGCCACGCGGCGCTTCATGCCGCCGCTTAAGGTAGAAACCGGACGGCTGAAGCATTCTTCCGGAAGAATCCGGGACAATTCCCGGATGATTTGGTTTTTTGAAAGTTCTGGTATGACCAGACGGATATTATCAATAGGGGAAAAACTTTCACACAGACGGTTTTCCTGAAATACTGCGGCAGCAAAAAATCCTTTGAGATCACAAGCGCCGCCGGAATGGCCATTTCCAGGGCCGGATACCTGACAAAATCCGGAGTCTGCCGTTTCTAGGTTTAAAAGGATTCGCAAAAGAGTAGTTTTTCCGGAACCGGAAGGCCCCATGATACAGCAGGGCTGTTTTGAAACAATGGTAAGGTTGAGCTGCTCAAAAATCGGAAGAGCATTAAAATTTTTGGAAAGTTTACGGATGGACAAAGTAAATTCGCTGTCTTCCTCTTTACTATTTGCAGAAATTTTTACAGACCCTTTAGGCAGAAATCTGAAACGGTTTGACTTAGGTTTTCCTGCTGAAATATCCAGAAACAGTCCGGCTTTTTTCGTCTGGCAGAGAACTTTTAAAAACAGTTTCTCAAATAGTGCGCTTGCAAGGATAATAACAAGCGTCCAGGCAAACAGCTCAGAAGTGCTTAAGTAAATTTTAGAGAAATAAAGCTGCTCACCGATGGTATGTTCCGGAACGCCGATTACCTCAGCAGCAATTCCGGATTTCCAGCTCATCCCAAGGGCTGTTTTGCAGCCGCTGGTAAGATAAGGAAGGAGAGCGGGCCAGTAAAGGCCCAGGAATTTTCTCCAGGGAGTCATTCGGAATACCTTTGCCATTTCCAGCAGTTTTTGATCCGTGCTTTTCAGTCCGGCGATGGTATTAATATAAATAACGGGAAATACCACCAGAAAGGAAATCAGTACAGACAGATTTCCGGAGCCCATCCAAATCAAAGCTAAAATCACAAAAGAAGCCACAGGAACAGATTTTACCAGCAAGATGACAGGAGCGAAAAAATCCTGAAGAAATGGATGGAAGAAACTGAGCCATCCCAAGAACATTCCGGTAAAAAAGCCTGCTAAAAATCCAAAGCTGATTTTCTGAAAGGAAAAAGCAATAGAATGCCAAAAGTCCAGCTTTCCCGCAAGGGATACCAGCGTTTTCAGCACATCAAATGGCCCTACAAAAAGGATTTTGTTTCCGGCAGCCCAGGCAATCCCCTGCCAGAGGAAAAGCCAGAACAGCAGGATCAGGGCAGTGCGGGCGGGTTTATTCTGAATAGTAGAAATCATCCCCAGGCAATTCTCCTCCTACAGATTTTGCATCCTGGTCAAAAAGCACCTGCAGATATCCTTTTAAGGAATCTTTCATTTCCTGTCCGGTAATGCAGGTAATATTACAGTAGGGAAGTGCTTTTTTTGCTATCGGTGCCTTTTCAATAATGCCGGCTTTTACAATTAATTCTGCTGCCTGGTCAGCCTGTTCTGCGGTAAAGCTTGCAGATTTTTCATGATCCGCTAAAAATGCAGATACTGCATCTGGACGGGTATTTAAAAATTCATTCCGAACTAAGGTTACCCCTGTAACAAGACGGCTTTTTTCTTCATCAGACTGGATGAGATCCCATTCTTTTGTCAGATCCAGAACCATATTCAAAGATTCATTTTGACTGCATGCTGCGGTGACAAAAGGCTGAGGAAGTACGCCGATGGCATTGGGGTTTTCTGCCAGCAAAGCGGCTACTTCTGCCGGTTCTGATTTAAATTCTAACACCACATCTGAATCAGTCAAACCATTTGCATCCAGCAAATAGCGGAATACATAGTCCGGGGTAGTTCCTTTCCCCGTCATATAAATAGTCTTTCCCTTTAAATCCGGAACAGACTGGATGGAAGAATCGGCGGAAACGGCGTAAAGTACTCCAAGTGTATTAATGTCAATTACTGAAACCTGCCCTTCTGTCCGGCTGTAAAGCACACTGGCTACATTTGCCGGAACAAGAGCAATATCCAAATCACCACTTATAACCTTGGGAAGAAGCTCATCGGCGGCAGTAACCATGGTAAATTCATAAGGATTTTCTGATTTCCCTTCCTCTGCCATTTTCATTAAAAATACCAGCCCCATAGAAGTAGGGCCTTTTAAAGAGCCTACCCGCACCGGGGCGGCATCCTCCATGGCAGTTTCAGGGACTTTGTCTGCGGAAGCATCCTCCTGGCTTTCGTTTTTTGTTTCTTCTGTACTTTGCTGGTCAGTTTCTTCTTTGCCTGCTTCGGAAGAGGATTCTTCCTGGCTTATGGCTGAGGAGGCGGCAGCAGATGTGGGAGATTCTGGCTGGGAGCTGCCGCACCCGGTAATAAAGGATGCAGCCAGAATAGCTGTGAGAATAACTGCAATTGATTTTTTCATAATTTAATATCCTCTCTTTTCAGTAAAATGGTAAACGGTGCCTTCTTTTGGCAGTATGTTTCCTTAGAAGAACTGTTATGCATTATAACTCCCCAAAATGTATTTGGCAATCGGCATTTCAAAATCAAAGCTGGGGTGTATTTCTGGAAAATGGCCTTTTACAGCAGGAAGCCCTTCTGAAAAGGTACAAATAGACCAAAAATTGCCTGAAAATTGTAACAAAAATAATATTGATAATAAGTTCACAATATGAGATAATAAAAACAGCAGTGCCCAAAGGGCAGATGAACAAGAATTTTACATAATGCGGAGGGATTTACGTATGAAGGTAACGATTTGTATCGGAAGTGCATGCCATTTAAAAGGATCCAGAGAAATTATCCAAAAGATGCAGGGATTAGTAGCTGCTAACCAGATAGGCGATAAGGTGGATTTAAACGGCGCTTTTTGCAGCGGGAACTGTGTAAACGGTGTTTGTGTTACTGTAGATGGGACGTTATATTCCGTGTCACCGGAAACTACGGAAGAGTTCTTTCAGAAGGAGATTATGGGGAGGCTGTAGTCTATGAAAAAGATAATTGACTTTAAAGCCACAAAATGCAAGCATTGCTATAAATGTGTGCGCAACTGCGACGTAAAAGCCATTACCATAAAAGACGAGCGGGCAGAGATTATGCCGGATCACTGCATCCTGTGCGGACACTGTCTTCAGGTTTGTCCCCAATCTGCAAAAACATTAGTCAGCGATCTGGATATCGTAAAATATATGATTAAGAGGGGGGAAACAGTAGTAGTTTCAATCGCGCCTTCTTACATGGGGCTGTTAAAGCATCATACAATCGGACAGGTAAACACAGCTCTTAGAAAATTAGGATTTGCTGATGTGCGGGAAACATCAGAAGGCGCTGCTGTGGTAACAGCAGAGTATGACCGCCTTTTGGAAGAAGGGGCTATGGAAAACATTATTACTACCTGCTGCCCCAGTGTAAACGATCTGATTGAAATTTACTATCCTAAGCTGGTTCCTTATATGGCTCCGGTCGTATCGCCTATGGTAGCTCACGGCATGATGCTGCGAAAGGAGTACGGAAAAAATGCAAAAATTGTATTTCTTGGTCCCTGTATTGCCAAAAAGAAAGAAGCAGCAGACGAAAGGCATTTAGGCTATATTGATGCGGTGCTGAATTTTAATGATATTAACCAGTGGTTAGAGGAAGCGGGAATTGATATCGATTCTTGTGAGGATACGCCTTTTAAACAACTGGATCCCAAGGTAAACCGGCTGTATCCAGTTACCAATGGCGTTGTAAATTCGATTCTTGCTACCCAGAAAAAGGTGGATGAATACCATAAGTTTTATGTCCATGGAACGAAAAACTGCATCGATCTTTGCGAAAGTATGCAAAAGGGCGATCTTTCCGGCTGCTTTATTGAGATCAATATGTGCTCCGGCGGCTGTGTGAAAGGACCTACTGTAGAGGATGATCAGTTTATTTCCAGATTCCGTATTAAATTGGAAATGGAGGAATCCGTTTCCAGGGAGCCGGCAGATGAAGAAGGTCTGGCAAAAGCCATGGAAGGGATTGATTTTAAGAAACAGTTTGAAAACCGTGCGCCTAAGGATCCGATTCCTACGGAAGCAGAGATTCGGGAAATTTTAGCTGAAATCGGAAAGAGCAAACCGGAGGATGAGCTAAACTGCGGCGCCTGCGGATATGCAACCTGCCGGGAAAAGGCCATTGCTGTAT
>JAAWIS010000123.1 GCA_022796475.1 Lachnospiraceae bacterium
AAGCCTCGACGTAGCAACCGCTACGCCTTCGTTTGTGGAGCAGCACTCTCAGAAAAATATTCGGCGGAATTTTGCCATATATGAACCAGACAGAACACTAGTCTGCTTCCTCAGAAGGAAGGCGTTTGACGGCAATTGCGAAAAGCAGCATTCCCACACAAAGGATAATAATGCTGCTCATACCTAAGGTAATGGTACTGTGCTCTGCTATGATTCCGATAATCCATGGCATGATGATAGCGCTGATGCTGGCAACAGGAAGCATTATTCCGATACTTGCCAGGCTGGTCATACGGCCTGCACAGGAAACGATCGTAGGATTCATGCCCGCCATGGAGAAGGAAAATGCAAATAAGAGAAGGATAGCCCCTGTTTGGCTTTTTGCAGTCATTAATCCCAGATAAAAGATAATACATCCAACACTCATGGCAATCATAGCGGAATAGATTTTTTTAACAGGAATGAAGAAGGCGGTAAGCATCCGTGCAGTTAAGGTAGTGGCCCACATAATCGTTACCGTATAGGGACTGAGCTGGCTGGAAATGATCTGGCTGCCTTTAAAGTATGTAACCATCCATCCTGCGACAGTGCCTTCTGTCCCGGTCTGACAAAACAGCAGCCCGGTGAGCATCCAGAACCGCTTGCTTCGAAAGAAACTCCAGTCAGTTTTTCCTTTCTGATTAGTGCTTTTGGTTTCCATGGGGATTGCTGCAAAAATCAGCCATATAATCCCGCCGGAGGCAGCTAAAATTATCATTGGCAGGTTTGGATGCCTGGCAGAGGCGGCTGCAATAATAAAGGGGCACAGCAAGGCCCCGAAGGCAAAGCAGCCATGCAGAATGTTCAGACCTTTTGTACGATTTTTTGAATTATCTCCAACTAAAATGGTGCAAGTGTTAATTACATTTCCCCTGGCAAGGCCAGCCAGGAAAAAGGCAAGCATTAACGCAGGAATCCATCCTGACAGTCCCATCAGCAGATAACCAGCTCCGTAACCGAAAGACAGCAGGAGAACAGAAGGCTTCATTCCCATCTTTGATGGAAGGATTCCGGAGGCAAAGCCTGCCAGCAGATTTCCAATATTCATAAAAGAAAGCAAAGTTCCGGTCATGCTGTAGGCAAAACCATAAGTTTCCTGCAGCAGGCTTACCACCACGCCGCTGCTGATAGCACATAGCCCGCTTAAGATAAAAGTTGCAAATCCGGCGTTTCGCTGCTGAGTTTGTTTCTGTTCCATAGTAATCTCCTTTGAATGGCAATTAATTTCCAGACACACTCTAGCACCACAGAAAAAATGTGGAAAATGGAGCTGTAAGTTGATAGCTTCCATGCCTTTTTTGGCGAATCACGAAGGATTCACAGCGGCCCGTTTTGTCATTACAGTTCCTTGCGGGCAGGTATGGGAGCAGGATCGGTTTTTCAACAATTACTTATTATATACTAAGATATATTGAATTGTCCATATTGCATGAAGGAAAAAGATAGGCCTCAATAATTAGGAATGATGGTCAGATTTGATGATACATTGTAGGCAGAAGCAGGATTATGCTATAATTAAGGAAAGAACCGTCACGTTCAAAACTGTCATGTTCAAAGGCGGAGGAGATATAGGAGAAAGGCAGGGGAAGAGAATGGATTTTTATAAACGGGTTGAACTGGTATGCAGCCGGATTCCAAACGGAACGGTGGCTTCTTATGGGCAAATAGCCCTGTTATGCGGTATGCCAAAACATGCCAGGCAGGTAGGGTTTGCATTAAACCGTAATCTGGCAGGAGAACAGGCACCAGCTCACCGGGTTGTAAATGCCAGAGGGGTTTTAAGCGGTGCCGCTTCATTTGAAACCTATGAGATGCAGAAGCTTTTTCTGGAAAAAGAAGGGGTGACGGTGGCAAAGGGCCGGAAGGGGTGGCAGGTGGATTTAAAAAAGTATGGATGGAAACCGGATATGAAAGAAGCTGTGTGGCTGCGGGAAGAGTTTTTGAGGAGAGGGATTTAAGGAGGAAGGAATAAATTATTATGAAATATTTAGCTCATATCAGTGAAGATAGAAAACGAGAAGAAAGTGTGTTAGAACATGCACAAAAAGTTGCAGAAAAAGCGAAAAGCTTTGCGAAAATTTTTGATGCAGCAAGTTGGGGATATTGCTGTGGGATGATGCATGATATTGGAAAGTATTCAAAAGAATTTAATGAGAGATTGCATGGGGGTGCACCGGTGGATCATGCAACGGCAGGCGCACAAGAGCTGAACAAGAAAAAAGGCTTATACCTTCTTGCAGCATATTGTGTTGCTGGGCATCATGCGGGACTGCCAGATACAGGAACACCTGCAGATCCTGCTGGAAGTGCCACTATGCAAGGAAGACTAAAAAAGAAACTTGCAGATTATATGGATTATAAAAAAGAAATTTCAATTCCAGAGTTAACAATGCCAACCATACAGGTAATAGATGGATTTTCAGTGCCTTTTTTTATTCGAATGATATATTCTTGCTTAGTAGATGCTGATTTTTTAGAAACGGAAAATTTTATGAAAGAAAATGAAACAATTAGGGACTCAGGAATAATATCAAAAGAATTATTGGATCGATTGATGAATTACATTGCTTTATGGTTAACGAATAAAAATCGTGAAACAGTCAACGGACGAAGAACAGAAATTTTGCAACAGTGTTTAAATATGGGAACGATGGAGCTTAAAAATGGACATTCAAATATTTTTAGCTTAACCGTTCCAACAGGAGGTGGGAAGACTATATCTTCTTTAACATTTGCACTGCAACATGCGTATGTTAATAGGAAGGACAGAATTATTTATGTAATTCCGTATACAAGCATTATTGAACAAAATGCGGAAGTATTTCGAAAAATATTAGGCGAGGATCAAGTATTAGAGAATCATTTTAATGTACAATATGAAAATAATTTTGAATTTCAAAAAATGCAGTTAGCTGCTGAGAACTGGGATAAACCTGTGATTGTTACAACCAATGTGCAATTTTTTGAATCACTATTTTCAAATCGTGCTTCACGTTGTCGGAAACTGCATAACATAGCAAATAGTGTAATTATTTTTGATGAGGTACAGATGCTTCCAGATTCTTACCTGAAACCTTGTATTAGAGCAATAAATGAATTAGCGGTTAACTACAAAAGTACGATTGTGCTATGTACAGCAACTCAGCCATCGCTGCAAAAGTTTTTTGTCGAAAATTTGCAAATTCAGGAACTGTGCCCTAACGTGAGGAACCAGTTTGAATTTTTTAAGCGTGTAGTAGTAAAAAATATAGGAATGATTACAGAAGAAGAACTGATTCAAAATCTTAAAAAAGAAAATCAGGCTTTATGCATTCTAAATAACAGGAAACAAGTACAAAAAATATACCAGTTATTGAAAAAAGAAGGCTATTATCATCTTTCTACGTTTATGTATCCGGAACACCGAAAGAAGACGCTTGAAACAATTAGAGAGAGGTTAAACGATAATAAAAAATGTATTGTAATTTCAACTTGCTTAGTAGAAGCTGGTGTAGACTTGGACTTTCATCATGTATATCGCGAGCTGGCAGGCGTTGATTCTGTGGTACAAGCAGCAGGCCGTTGTAATCGGGAGGGAAAGCGCTTTATAGAGGAGAGCAATGTATTTGTTTTTCAAATAAAAGATCGGGCATTTATTCCCACTGAGGTGAAGCAGTCGATGGAGATTGCAAAGATGGTATCAGAAAAATTTAATGATATTACGTCATTAGGAGCAATAGAATATTATTTTAACCAATTTCATTATTTGAAAGGGAAAGAATTAGACCAAAAAGGAATTTTAATGCAACTGAATAAAGAAGCACATGCAGGAAGGTATTCATTTGCCTCTGTAGCAAAAGCATTTAAAATGATCGAAAATAAAGAGAAAACAATTATTATTCCAAAAGAAAATAGGGCAAAGGAGTTAGTTAATAGGCTTTTTCGTGGGGAACGCTCAAAACAGTTAATGCGGGAAATGGGACATTATAGCGTTCAGGTATATGAAAAAGATTTTGAAAGGCTGCGTGCGGCGGGATATTTGGAAGAGTTAGATCAAGAAATTGTACTATTACGCAATTTAGATAAGTATTCGGATGAAATGGGGATTATAGCGGATGCTGAATTTGGGGTAGCTGTTTTTTTATGATATAAGCTTATTATTAAATTATTATCTTTAATATAGATGTTAGTTACTTATGGAAAAATCAACATAGTTAGAAAGGGGGAGAGAAATTGACATTTCCCTCCAGATAAAAAAAGTAATAATAAATATTTCAATCCCCTATTATTTCTACATTGAAATAATAGACAAGTCCCTTTATCAAGAGGGATTAAGAATAGGTTATCATAAAAAAGAAAAAAAACAAAGAAGAAAATATTGACAAACTGCATGACATTTTATATGATATAAACAATAATATTAAATGAATATAATTTGGAGGTGTAAATGAGTTACGGAGTAAAAATTAAAGTATGGGGTAGGTATGCTCTTTTTTCACGACCGGAAATGAAAGTAGAGAGATGCAGTTATGATGTGATAACACCATCTGCTGCAAGGGGAATATTAGAAGCAATTTACTGGCACCCTGGACTAAATTGGAAAATTGATAAAATTTATGTTTGCCGCCCCATTAAATTTACGAATATCAGAAGAAACGAAATTGAAAGTAAGCTAAAGAGTAAAGATGTGCTTAATGTAATGAATCGAGGAAATGTAGAACAATTGTACCTGTGTGCAAAAGCAGAGATTGCACAAAGGGCATCACTGCTACTTCGTGATGTTGAATATATTATTGAAGCCCATTTTGAAATTACACCAAAGGCTAGCGAAAGCGATAATCCAGGTAAGTTTAAAGACATTGTAATGCGTAGATTGAAAAGGGGAGAATGCTTCCATAATCCATACCTTGGAACACGAGAATTTCCAGCTTTTTTTTCGTTATGCGAGGATAAAGTAATTCATACGGCATATGATGATGTAGAAGAAAAAGACTTTGGATATATGCTATATGATTTTTTATACTCAAATGGTGGTGAAATCCAACCAATGTTTTTTCGGGCAATAATGAAACGTGGAGTTTTGGATGTGTCGAAATGCGAGGTGATACGATGATTTTACAGTCTTTGGTTCAGCATTATGAATGTTTATTGAAGGATGGTAAGGTGCCAAGACGCGGATGGTGTATTACAAAAGTGTCATTTTCCATTAATTTAAGGAAAGATGGAACAATATTAGGAATTATGCCATTAAAGGAAACTGTACAGAGAGGGAAAAAGCAGATTGAAATTCCAAAAGAAATTGAAGTACCAGAAATGGTTTCACGATCCTCAGGCATATCTGCAAATTTTTTATGTGATAATTCAAAATATATTTTAGGTATCGATCGAGATGAAACAGATAAAAGAAGTAAAAAATGCTTTTTGGCTGCTAAAGAGAAGCATCTGAAAATTTTGGAAAATGTTGATAGTCCATATGCAGAGGCAGTAAGAAATTTTTTTGAAAATTGGGATCCAGAAAAGGCCCACGACGATCCAGAGGTACAAAAGGAGTGGGATGGATTAACTGCTGGAGGAAATCTTATATTTTATATTAATGAAAAATTTGCTCAACATGATGAAGCAATTATCGAAAGATGGGAACAAGAACAGGGAAACTGCTGCACAGAAACAAAGGGTATATGCTTGGTGACTGGAAAGAAGACAGAAATTTCAAGAATACATACAGCTATTAAGGGGGTACAGGGTGCACAATCATCAGGTGCATTGCTGGTTTCATTTAATGCGCCTGCATTTGAATCTTATGGAAAAAGTCAAAGTTTTAATGCGCCTGTAAGCAATTTCGCGGTGTTTGCATATACAACTGCGTTAAATTACTTGCTGTCAAAAAAAGAATATGTAAAACAAATTGGGGATACAACAGTTGTATTTTGGGCGGAAGATGCAAATCCTGAATGTCAGAATCTTTTTTTGGCAGCTAGTGAGCCATCTATAGATAATCAGGAGCTTGTCAGAGGTGTATTCAGGAATTTATCAAAAGGGAGTTCGGTCGATGTAGAAAGTGTGTTAAGCAGCATTAATATTGAACAAAGATTTTATATTTTAGGACTATCTCCTAACTCCGCAAGGCTTTCGATCCGATTTTTTTATGTGGATCAGTTCGGGAACATTTTAAAACATATACAGGAACATTATGAACATATGAAAATTATTCATTCAGCATCGGATAATTTAGACTACTATGGGGTTTGGAGAATGCTTCAGGAAACAGTAAATAAAAAGGCAAGAGATAAAAAACCACAGCCAGGTATGGCAGGACGAACTTTTGAGGCAATTTTATCTGGAGGACGTTATCCAGAGGGACTATATTTGGCTGTTTTGGCACGGATTCGTGCAGAACAAGATCAAAAAGAAAACAAGATCTACAAAATCACACGAGGAAGGGCGGCGATTATTAAAGCATATTTACTAAGAAATTGTTTGAATCTAACTATGAAAGGAGAGGATTTCGTGGAATTAAATGAAAACTGTGATGAAACTGCATATGTGTTAGGGCGAGAATTTGCTATTTTAGAAGCAATTCAGGAGGATGCAAATCCAGGTATTAATGCAACAATAAAGGATCGATATTTTAATTCTGCTTGTGCTACACCTGGAATTATTTTTCCAGTTTTGTTTAAATTGAAAAATAGCCACACAAGAAAGCTGGAAAAAGGAAAGCAAATTTACTATGAAAATCAATTGATAGAGCTTCAAGGTAAGATTCCATCATCGGGTTGTCCAAAGCGATTAACACTCGAACAGCAAGGTTTGTTCATCTTAGGCTATTATCATCAAACGCAAAGACGTTATAAGAAGAAGGAGGAGAAAAAATAATGAATGAAGCAATTAAAAACAGATATGAATTTATGATTTTATTTGATGTGGAGAATGGAAACCCCAATGGGGATCCAGATGCTGGAAATTTGCCAAGAATTGATCCTGAAAGTGGTTATGGAATTGTAACAGATGTGTGCCTGAAAAGGAAAATTCGTAATTATGTAGAAACGGTAAAAGATGGAGAAACAGGATATCGGATTTATATTAAAGAAAATGTGCCGCTTAATCGAAGTGATAGTGAAGCATACGAATATCTAAATTTAACAGATGCAAAGGTGAAGGGAGAAAAGAAAAAAAATCCGGATATAGACATTAAAATTCGTGATTTTATGTGTAGTAATTTTTTTGATATTCGTACATTTGGAGCGGTTATGACTACATTTGTAAAAGCCTCATTAAATTGTGGTCAGGTACGAGGGCCTGTTCAGTTGGGATTTGCCAGAAGTATTGATCCGATTGTAAGCCAGGAAGTAACAATAACAAGAGTGGCAATTACAACTGAAAAAGATGCAGAAGAAAAACGAACAGAAATGGGAAGAAAAGCTATTGTTCCATATGCATTATATCGTGCAGAAGGGTATATATCTGCAAACTTAGCACGAAAAGTTACAGGTTTTTCGACAGAAGATTTGGAACTCTTATGGCAAGCGATTATTAATATGTTTGAACATGATCATTCTGCAGCAAGGGGAAATATGGCAGTTAGAGAATTGATTGTATTTAAACACAGTTCAGAATTGGGAGATTGTCCAGCATATAAACTTTTCGATTCTGTAGAAATTAAGAAACAGCAAGATGTAATATTTCCAAGAAAATTTTCAGATTATAATATTCAGATTCATAGAGAACAAATTCCTAATTCAATAGAAATAATAAGAAAAATATGATGGAATACAAAGAAGATGACTTTTTAATGGTATCTGGTATACAACATTTTGCTTTTTGCAGGCGTCAATGGGCGTTAATTCACATTGAAAATCAATGGGCTGAAAATGTACATACAATAGAAGGGGAATTAATGCATAGGAGAGCTCATGATCCAAGATTAAATGAGAAAGTAAAGGACACTTTATATGTGCGTGCTCTTCCAATTCAATCCAGAAAACTTGGATTATCTGGAGAATGTGATGTGGTAGAATTTCACAAATCAGAAGATGGAGTTAAACTATTTGGGCACCGAGGATTGTATCAAATATATCCAGTTGAATATAAAAGAGGGAAGCCTAAAAACACTGAGATCGATATTTTACAATTGACTGCACAAATTATGTGTTTGGAAGAAATGTTTTGTACAGAAATTTTTGAGGGTGCTATTTTCTATGGTGAAATAAAACGTAGAGAAAAAGTTTTAATAACAAAGGAACTGCGTTGTAAGGTTCAAGATATGCTGACAGAGATGCATCAATTATATCAACGAGGTTGGACGCCAAAAGTAAAATGGAGTAAAAGTTGCAATGCATGCTCTTTGAGAGAAATTTGTCTTCCTAAGTTGGGGAAGGTGTTAAATGTAAAACAGTATATTAGTCAGATATTTTTAGAGGATCAGGGATGAAAAAATTATTAAATACGTTATATGTAACGTCCCCACATAGTTACTTGGCATTAGATGGTGAAAACGTAGTCGTTTTAGAGGAAAAATTGGAGATAGGGCGACTCCCTTTACATAATTTAGAAGGAATTGTTGCATTCGGTTATAAAGGTACAAGCCCAGCTTTAATGGAGGCGTGCGCAGAAAAAAACATTTCATTGTGTTATTTATCGCCTCAAGGAAAATTTCTAGGAAGGATAATTGGTGCTGTCAAGGGAAATGTGCTGCTTCGAAAGGCTCAAATAGCGATAGGTAATCCTTTGATGTTATCTCCGGATTTTCCCCCGCCCTAAACCGGGCGTGAACCTTTCAGCTCACC
>JAAWIS010000017.1 GCA_022796475.1 Lachnospiraceae bacterium
TAAGTAGCTTTGCTCTCCGCAACCGTCAGATCAGATTCATCCATCTCTAATTCCACATTAATATGCTTCAACTTATTTGATTTAAGTTTTGAAAGCAACACGATACTTTCCACGTGCATCCCCCATCCAAACTGATCTACTCCCCGCACTCGTTTTACCTCGTATCCTCTCTCTCTCAAATACATTACATCCCTGGCCAAAGTAGCTGAATCGCAGCTTACATACACCACCCGTTTTGGCGCCATTTCCACTATGGTGTCCAAACAGGCCCTATCACATCCCTTTCTTGGGGGATCCACCACAATCACATCTGCATATAGCTGGTTTTTATGAAATTGTTCCGGCAAAACCTCTTCTGCCTTTCCCACAAAAAATTCAACATTTGAAATCCCATTTATGGCCGCATTCTGCCTTGCATCTTCAATTGCTGCCGGAATAATTTCTACCCCATATACCTTCTTAGCTTTTTGAGCCAGAAAAAGTGAAATCGTTCCGATCCCGCAGTATAAATCCCATACCCTTTCATCTCCTGTAAGTCCGGCATATTCCAGGGCTATCCGGTATAATTTTTCTGTCTGAGCCGGGTTTACCTGGTAAAATGACTGAGGTGAAATTTGGTACTTTATATTCCCGATAAAATCGGTAATATATCCCGGTCCATACAGATTAACCAGTGTTTCCCCTAAAATTACATTGGTTCTTTCTGTATTGATATTATAGGAAATAGATGTCATCCCTTTTATTGCCTTCAGCCCTTTTGTTAGCTGTTCTGACTGGGGCAGTTTTTGACCATTAATCACCAGGCATACCATAAGCTCTCCTGTGGAAAACCCTTTCCGAATCAGGGCATGGCGAACCAGCCCTGTATGGGAAGTTTCTTCATAAGGCGGAATATGAAACTCTTCCATATAAGCCCGAATCATTTCTAAAATTTTCTTATTTTCTTCAACTCCCAGCAGGCAGTCTTCATTTTCTATTATAGAGTGGGTCCGTCCTGCATAAAACCCGTAAATGATTCGTCCCCTTTTATCTTTTCCAAAAGGGAACTGAGCCTTATTGCGAAACCGCCAGGGATATTCCATACCTACAATCGGTTCCATCTCCACAGTTTCAGCTTCCAGATTTTCTTGGTCATTTTCAGCATCCTCCCTGCTCTTTGGAAGCACCAGTCTGTCCAGTCCTCCTATCCGTTTTAAATTATTATAAATCATCCTTTCCTTCAGCCGGAGCTGTTCCTTATAATCCATTGCCTGAAGCTGGCAGCCTCCGCATGACCTTGCCACGGGACATTTGGGCTCCACCCGAAAGGGCGAGGGCTCCAGCACGCAAATCAGTCTGGCAAATCCGTAGCTTTTTTTCATTTTCATTACTCCAGCTTCCACAAGATCCCCAATTACCGTATCCTTTATAAACCAGGTATATCCTTCTGTCTTGCCAATTCCTGCTCCGTCTTGGCTGATGTCTTCAATTCTAACCTGAATCCTGTCATTTTTCTTCCACTTCATTTTAATCTCCTGCTTTCATCTATAAACTTTCTGTTGTTACTGTTTTTTCGCTGCAGATATCCTTATTTTACCCTTCATTTTTCCTCTGGACAAGCGTTAATTATTTCGTAAACTATTTTATATTTCTTTCATTTATTTTCCATAATTTATCCACAATTTCACGATATACTAATTTCATAAAAGTTCTACTAAAGGTTTTCAATTACATACTTTCCATACAAATATTTTCCACAAAGTGAAAAACAGGATACCATGGATAGACAAAGGAAACGTTTCGTAGTTCTACTATAAAATGAGGGCGGCGGCCAACAAGCGCGCGACCGGTTGCCGCACTCGACTAACAATAAAAGCGTTCCAACTCACAAAAACTGTGAAAGTAGAACGCTTCTTTATATTATATATATTGTTCTAAATTTATATTGTTTTAAAATGTATCCTAATAAGTGCAGTACTGGTTAACGGACGCTGCTTTTCTTACCGGTTCTTTTCTGTTGTCAAATCCCATTCCCCTGTTTTGCGGATATTCGTTTCTAAAAGACGGTTAAAACCAAGCCAGCCGGAATTATCATTTCCTCCCCGAAGAGCTTCCATCATAATTTCCAGTTTTGCATCCGTATTATCCGCAAAGTTCAGCGCCAAAGCCTCCAAAAGTGCCGGTTTTTTTGGGGAACCATACTCCAGCTCTCCATGGTGTGCTAAAATACAATGTTTTAATTCAGATGCCAGTTTAGCCGGAAAATCGGGAATCGTTTTGATCTTGTCACTGACCATTTCGGTTCCGATAATAATATGGCCAAGTAATTGTCCATCATCTGTATAATCATTTTCCGGAAATCTGGAAAGCTCCTGCATTTTTCCAATATCGTGAAACATGGCTGCCGCAATCAGGAGATCCCGGTTCAGCATCGGATAATTCAATGCGAAATAGTCGCACAGCTTCGTTACTCCCAATGTATGCTCTAAAAGCCCTCCTACAAATCCGTGGTGGACTGTTTTTGCAGCAGAGTGAAAACAAAATGCTTTTACAAATGAACTGTCATGAAAAAAGCTGGAAGCAAGCTGGTTTAAATAGGGATTCCGGATAGATTTCACAAATCCATCCAATTCCCGGTACATCAGGCCAATATCCTTTTTTGATACCGGCAGATAATCTTCTTCTTTATATTCCCGTTCCACAGCCTTTCGAATCCGTTTAATATTAAGCTGAAACGCCCCCTGAAAAAGGGTTACATCGGCTTCTACCTGAACATAATCCATTGCATCGAAGCTTCCCACGCCCGGGGAGTTTAAATCCCATATTTTCCCGTCTATCATGCCTGATTTGTCCTGAAGTACCAGATTTCCATATTCTTTTCCGCTTTTTGTAACAGCAATCTGTTTGCTTTTACATAAATATACATCGGATGTATGCATCCCCTCCCGGAATGTTTCAATATACCTCATATTCCTGTCCTCTTTTCCTGCCCTATTTTCATTCCTGCGCATTTCATTCTCTTTATATTAAAACGATTTTTAAATATGACCGGCAATCCCACCTGTCACACATAAGGAAGCCAGGGCATTACCTGGCTCCTATCGTTATTTCATATTCAATTGGTGCATATCGGTTCTGTCCATACCGCTGCACCTCCACTGTCACCACATCGCCTGCTAACACTTCATCCAGACAGTTTTGGAAATCCTTCATGGTGATAATCTCCTCTTCTCCAAACCGGGTAATAATATCTCCGCTCTGGATTCCTGCATTATAAGCCGGCCCATCTGCTAATGCGCTGTTAACATAAACTCCTAGGGGCAGCCCTTCCTGATGTTTTGCTTCTGTAACCTCTACCCCCATAATGCCAAAGTAAGGCGCCAAAATTCCATTGGATAAATCTTCCAAAATACCTTTATAATCGGACAAAGCCCGGATAACCGTCATCGAACCGCCTTCTGTCTTATAGTCATCCGTAACCCAGCCAATCACCTGACCTTTTGTGTTAAACAGAAATGTTCCAGGATCCGCCTCCCCTTTTGCATCCGTGTAAAACAGCCTGCTGCTCCCATCTACTACGGAAATGTTTTTTGCAACATAAGAAATACTTCCTGTACTTACTGAATGGACCACTCCTGCCGGACTCCCTGCCGCATAAACCAGATCTCCCTGTTTCACTGCATAGGAATTCCCCAAATCCAGCACTTTAATTTGTGCCCGCATGGTTTCATCCAATTCGCTGGCTGCAATCCGGATTACCGCCATATGAGATACCCGATCTACCCCTTTTAGCTGTCCCATAACCTGAGTGCCATTTGCCAATGTTATTTCCAGGGAATCTGCCCCTTCAACTGCACCAATAGGCGTAAAAATCAAATATTCCTCCGGTGTTGCCGCAATAATAGCTCCTGCATACAGGCCTGCTGTTTCTATCGGATTATTAAACCAATCCATCTGGGTCTTTACTGAGTGAACCGTTACAATCCCCTTATCTGTTTCCTGAACGAATTCATTCATACTGGCACACATTTTAATTAAGTCATTAAGAGAAAATGAGTGCCTTTCCACTTCCTCTTTCACCATCATCTCCAGGGGTTTTGTTTCTTCCTCTGTGGTTTCTGATTCTGTAGTAGTTTGCGGCTCTGTGGTAGTTTCCGGTTCAGCAGTAGTTTCCCATTCATCCTTAGGAATGGAAATGGCTATGGAAGAACTTCCTTCCGTTTCTTCTTCTATCAAATATTTCTTAGCCAATGGTTCTGATACCACAAATGTAACAGCCGCCAGAAATCCAAACAGGACTGCTCCAGCTCCTAAAAGCAAAAGCCGTCTGAAAATCTCTGCCTTGGTTCGTTTTGGCCTTACGATCTTTTCATGAATAAAACGATGACTCTCTGGTTTGTTTTTCAGGTTGTCCTCATCCGGCAACTAGAACCCCTCCTTCAAAACCAAATTAGCTGGCTCCTGTACCCAATACAGTGCACAGAATCTATACTTTTTATCTGAATCAGCAAACATAAATCTGATAAGCTCTATTATACGTTTCTTCTTCTTTTTATGCAAGAAAAAAGATTCCCATGTGTTTGAAAATTCCTCTCTGCCAGATGTACCCTCAGCAGGCAAGGGCATATACTGTTTTGCATGGATAAAAAGGATGGAAAGGCAGGCACTTTTGCAGATCTGGAGGACAGTATATTTTCACACAATCGAAAGCATGTCTGTTTCATCACCGAATTGGGGCCTGATAAAAACTTCCATAAAAGTTTTCTGTTTTAATCGCATTAATAATAATATGAGAATCCACAGTCCCCATTAAAGCTACAATATCGGACACTTCATAAGAAGAAACTACCGTATGAAGCAAATACATCTTTTTGTGGCTGTAGCCTCCTATTGCCTCCACACAGGAAATTCCGTGCCGGTAGTTGGCAATATATTCTTTAATCACTTCTTCTGCCTTTGTGGTAGTTATCTGCAGTGTTACCCGCTCATACCGATGATGAAAGGTTGATATGGTTCTTGTTGAAATAAATTGAAACAAGATGGAATATCCTGCATACATCCATCCAAACAAGATGCCGAAAATGCACAAAAGCACCACATTGCCCGCAAATACGTATTCCCAGATAGACTTTCCCGTTTTATTTGATACAAACAGCGCTATAAAATCCATACCGCCTGTAGAGGCATTTCCCCGGAGAGCAACGGAAATTCCAAGGCCATACAAAAAGCCGCCAAAAATCACATTCAGCATTACATCATCAAACATTGGCTGGAACTTGAACACTGCAAGAAAAACACTGGACAAAAATACCTGCATCATGGAGTAAAAGGTGAACCGCAGGCTGATGCTTTTGCTGCATAAAACCGCCACTGGAATATTTAGTGCCAGCATCCCCAATGATACTGAAAAGCCGCCTCCAAACAAAGATGCAATATTGTCAATTAAAATAGCAATCCCTGTAAATCCTCCGGACAGAAGATTTGAAGGCCGGATAAACGTCTGAATCACAAAGGCCTGTATAAACGCCGATGCTGTTACTGCCAAAATGGTCATTATCCTCCGCACTATCTTATTATGCTTATACTTCGCAATCATTCCCCCGACCTCCGTTTATTCTTTCAGCACATGCTGCTGTTTAGCCGATAATTTATTCTACCAATTTTTGCCCGGAAAATCAATGTAATTTCAATTCTGTCCTTCTGCCTACTTTCCCAATGATTTTATTTATGTTATAATCGTCACAGAGATTCCCTCCCCAATCTCATCCCAGGCAGGTATTTATTGCAAAAGTGCAGCATGTGGGGAATCTGTGCTGCAATTTCAGCTTTTAAATCAATTAGCAAAAAGGAATTAATGATATGAATGAAAAGGTACTCCAAACTTTAGAATATTATAAAATTATCAGCCAGCTGGAAGAACATGCCACATCTGATCCAGGACGGCAGCTCTGCTCTGCTCTGCTTCCATCCTCTGATCTGCAGGAAATCCGCAGCGCCCAGCAGGAAACGGCAGATGCCGCATCCCGCATCCGTATGAAAGGCAGCCTTTCTTTTTCCGGCTGCAAGGATGTAAGCAGTTCTCTGAAACGTTTGGAAATCGGCTGCTTTTTAAGCCTTCCTGAACTGCTGTCTGTCAGCTCCATTTTAACAGTTGCTGCCAGGGCAAAGGCTTATGGCCGCCATGAGCAGGAGGGCGACGGATTTTTAGAAGATACTTTGGAAGAGCGTTTCCGGGCTTTAGAGCCATTAACACCAGTTAATAACGAAATCAAGCGGTGCATCCTCTCCCAGGATGAGGTAAGCGACGATGCCAGTCCCGGGCTTCATAAGGTCCGCCGGGCCATAAAAAACGCTGAAGACAAACTCCATGGCCAGCTTAACTCCATCTTAAACTCCAACCGTTCCTACCTGCAGGATGCCGTCATAACCATGCGCAACGGCCGTTACTGCCTTCCGGTAAAATCGGACTACAAAAACCAGGTTCCCGGTATGGTTCATGATCAGTCTTCTACCGGTTCTACTCTTTTTATTGAGCCTATGGCAGTGATTAAGCTGAATAATGAAATCAGAGAATTAGAAATAGCAGAGCAAAAAGAAATTGAAGCTGTACTGGCTGATTTAAGCAGCCAGCTTGCCCCATACACGCAAGAAATTCAAACAAACCAGCAGATCTTAGGCCAGCTTGACTTTATTTTTGCCAAAGCAAACCTGTCCCGCAGTTATAAGGGCAGCCAGCCAAACTTTAACGACAGCGGAATGATTTCCATTAAAGATGGCCGTCATCCTCTGCTGGATCCTCAAAAAGTGGTTCCGATTTCCCTTACTCTGGGAAAAGATTTCGATCTTTTAATCGTTACTGGTCCTAATACCGGCGGAAAAACGGTATCTTTAAAAACAATAGGCTTATTTACCCTTATGGGGCAGGCAGGCCTTCATATTCCGGCTTTTGAGGGATCAGAACTGGCCGTATTTGATCAGGTCTTTGCCGATATCGGGGATGAGCAGAGCATCGAGCAAAGCTTAAGCACCTTCTCTGCCCATATGACCAATATTGTCCGGATCCTAAACCAGGCAGACAGCCGCTCTTTATGCCTGTTTGACGAATTAGGCGCGGGAACGGATCCCACAGAAGGCGCTGCATTGGCAATTGCTATTTTAAGCTTCCTGCACAACATGAAATGCCGGGTAATGGCTACCACACATTACAGTGAGCTTAAGGTATTTGCTCTTTCTACACCAGGAGTGGAAAATGCATGCTGTGAGTTCAGTGTTGAAACGCTGCAGCCTACCTACCGCCTGCTTATTGGTATTCCCGGAAAAAGCAATGCCTTTGCCATTTCCCAAAAACTCGGCCTTCCTGAGTATATTATTGAAGATGCAAAGAGCCATTTGGAAACTGAGGATGAGGCATTTGAAGATTTAATTGCACATTTAGAAGAAAGCCGAATTACAATTGAAAAAGAGCAGGCTCAAATCCAGGTTTACAAGACAGAAATCGCACAGCTAAAATCCCGGCTGGCCAAAAAGGAGGAGCGGCTGGACGAGCGAAAGGATCAGGTAATCCGGAATGCTACAGAAGAAGCTCAGCGCATCCTGCGGGAAGCAAAGGAAACTGCGGATCAAACGATCCGCCAGATTACCAAACTTTCTGCAGATTCCGGTTTAAACCGGCAGTTAGAGGCAGAGCGTGCCAAGCTTCGGGATAAATTAAAAGAAACAGATCAGAAGCTTGCTGTAAAACAGAAAGGCCCCAAACAGCCGATTTCACCAAAGAAACTGAAAATCGGAGATGGGGTTAAAGTGTTAACCATGGGACTAAAAGGAACAGTCAGCACCCTTCCCAATGAGAAAGGCGATCTGTATGTACAGATGGGCATTCTCCGCTCTCTTGTTAATATTAAAGATTTAGAGCTGCTTCATGAGCAGGAGATTACCGGACCTTCCTATGAAGGAGGCAGCGCAAAGAAAGGTATGGGAAGCGGAAAAAGCCGGATTCAAATGTCCAAATCATCTTCCATATCTCCGGAAATTAATCTGATTGGCATGAATGTAGATGAAGCTTGTTCTGTTCTGGATAAGTATCTGGATGATGCATACCTGTCCCATCTTTCCTCAGTGCGGGTTGTGCATGGCAGAGGAACGGGAGCGCTGAAAGCCGGCATACACAAATATCTGAAGCGGCTGAAATACGTTAAGGACTTCCGCCTGGGCGAATTTGGAGAAGGCGACAGCGGCGTTACTATTGTTACCTTTCAATAGCTGTACTACAAAACTTGCGTGAAACTTATCTGCAGCGGAATTTTTCCGGCATAAACCGACTCAATATAAAGGAGGCCCCCATTGGCAGAAAAGCAAAGAATTCTGATCGTTGATGACGACGCCAATATTGCAGAATTAATTTCTCTTTATCTTTTAAAAGAATGTTATGACACCCAGATTGTAGGGGATGGAGAAGAAGCACTTCAGGTTTTTCCTGTTTTTAAGCCCCATCTGGTCCTTTTGGATTTAATGCTTCCCGGCATCGACGGCTATCAAGTCTGCCGGGAGCTTCGGATGACCTCCCAGGTTCCTATCATTATGCTTTCTGCAAAAGGAGAAATTTTTGATAAGGTACTTGGCCTGGAGCTGGGTGCTGACGACTACATGATTAAACCCTTTGATTCAAAGGAACTGGTAGCCCGGGTAAAAGCTGTTCTCAGGCGTTACCAGGCACCGGCCCCTGTTCTTCCCCCTTCTACGGATCAGCAGGGTGAATTTGTAGAATACCCGGATCTGATTGTAAACTTAACCAATTACTCCGTAATCTACATGGGGCATTCCGTAGAAATGCCTCCGAAAGAGCTGGAACTGTTATACTTTCTGGCTTCTTCCCCCAATCAGGTATTTACGAGAGAACAGCTTTTAGATCACATTTGGGGATATGAATATATCGGCGATACCAGAACCGTTGACGTCCATATCAAACGGCTTCGGGAAAAGATTAAAGACCACAAAAACTGGTCCCTTTCTACGGTGTGGGGAATTGGCTATAAATTTGAGGTTAAACGATGATTCGCTCCCTCTACTACAAATTTATTCTCGGCTATGTGATCTTCGGTCTTTTAGGTTTTCTCGTAATCGGTACATTTGCATCAGAAATCACCTACGACTATCTTGTTCGGGAAAAAGCGGAACTTCTCTATGATGAGGCCAACCAGCTTGCTTACGACTGCAGTGCTGTTTATAACGGGGCTTCCTCCCCATTGGAAACCGTTTCCCATCAGCTTTCCATCTTATCCCCTTCCCTTCAGTCAGAAATATGGGTTGCAGATCGGAACGGTACTGTTACAATTGATTCAGAAAACGGCAGCAGACAGGGACTTTCGGTAAGTTTTGATCCCACTGCCTTAGGTAATAAAAATTACGGCATTGGAAACTTTTACGGGACTTTCCCTTATGATGTCCTTAGCGTTTCAGCACCTATTACAGGCAATTACACGATCTACGGATATGTGCTGATCCATATGCCTCTGACTCAGATACAAGCTTCCAGGGATGGGATTTTAAATATTGTATACCTTACCTTTGGGATTATTTTTATCCTTTCCCTGGTTATCCTGATTATTTTTACCTTGACTGTGTATTTTCCTCTAAAAAAAATCACTGCAGGAGCCAATGAATACGCCTCAGGAAACTTAGCATACCGGATTCAGCTTGCCTCGCATGATGAGATGGGATATTTGGCAGAAACATTAAACTACATGTCTGATAAACTGAATCAATTAGAGGAATACCAGAAAACCTTTATTGCCAATGTTTCTCATGATTTCCGTTCCCCTCTTACCTCTATCAAAGGCTTTTTGGAAGCGATTTTAGACGGCACCATCCCTCCGGAAATGCATGATAAGTACTTAAACCGGGTTATTACAGAAACGGAACGGCTGAATAAACTGACTCAGGGGATGCTTACTTTAAATTCCCTGGACAGCAAGGGCTTGCTGTTCCGCACAAACTTTGATATCAACCGGGTTATTAAAGATACGGCAGCTTCCTTTGAAGTGGTCTGCCGCCAGAAAAATTTGACTTTTGAACTGACCTTCGCAGATAATATTCAAATGGTTTACGGGGAAACAGGAAAAATCCAGCAGGTTTTATATAATCTGACAGACAATGCTATTAAATTTAGCCCCAATGGCTCTACAATTTATATTCAGGCTTACCCGAAACACGAAAAAATCTTTATCTCGGTAAAAGATATGGGGATTGGAATTCCAAAAGACAGTATTAAGAAAATCTGGGAACGGTTTTATAAAACGGACCTGTCCCGGGGAAAAGATAAAAAAGGAACCGGCCTTGGCCTGTCTATTGTAAAAGAAATTATCCAGGCACACGGAGAAAATATTGATGTAATCAGTACAGAAGGCGTAGGCACCGAGTTTATCTTCAGCCTTCCCCGTCCCGTTAACCTATAGTTTTCCGATTATCTGCTGCTTAAAAGCCTGCCTTATCTTCCACTATTTACTTGCTTTTGTATTTTTCTGTAAAATAATGTAAATTGTAAAGAAACCGACAGACTTTTTCATAAAATCGGACTTTCGATCCGTTCCAAAATATGTTATAATAACGCAATACACAATAATTAAGGGAGGCATTAACGTTGAAACGAGCAAGACCTATCTTTTCCATGATGCTGGCAGCTAGTTTCCTTTCTTTCCTGGTTCCGGCCAGCAGTTTCGCAAGAGAGAAAATCAGCCAGGTTTCTCTGTCTTTCAGCATGGATGCAGAAAGCTGGGGAGAATTAACTGTCGATTGCGAAGATGACACCTATACGGTTCGAACGGTTAATCTGTTTCCGGAAGGCTCTGCCACATCTTCTTTTCCATATGCTATCATCGTTTTGGACGCAGAGGACGATTACTATTTTAACAGTATTAAGGCAAAGTATTTTCAACTGGAGGGAGAAGGCGCTGTCTTCCAGGAAGCCGCCAGAAGCAACAGCAATTCAACCATGACTTTATCGGTCCGCCTGAAAGATCTGGGCGAAGGAGAGTTGGAAGAGCCTACCAGTCTTACCTGGACAGATACCGGCATTGCTACCTGGGACGGGGTGTCAGGAGCCGGCAATTATTCTGTGCGGATCCGGAGAAACGGGGAGGCAATTTCTGCATCCAGCGCCCCCACCACAAAAGCTACCGTTTATAATTTGTCAACGAAAATTACCAAACCGGGAAATTACACTTTTCAGGTACGGGCTAATGGTCTTTACAAGAAAACAAAAAGCAGTGACTGGGTTGATTCCCCTACTTTGGTTGTAGATGAAAACAACCTTGCCTACATCAAGGCCAATGCCTCTGAAGATACCGGAATCCAGGGAAAGTGGCATCATGATGAAAACGGTTCCTGGTATCAGTATACCACTGGCATTATTCCCAAAAATGAATGGCGCAAAATTGATGATGCCTGGTATTATTTTGACGGATCCGGGTATATGGCAACGGATCAATGGATTGATCGGTACTATGTGGGAAGCAACGGTAAAATGCTGACCGATACCACTACCCCGGACGGCCATTATGTAGATGAAAACGGAGCCTGGGCTCCCAAGTAACCCTTGGAACCTGTCAAAGACAACGATCAAAAAAGCCATGGACAAAAGCAAATGCTGCTTTTATCCATGGCTTTTATTATTCCGCTTTTATCCCAGTACCAGCCGGGCTGCTCCGTAAATTCCGGCGTCATTGCCCAGTTTTGCCAAGGTTAAAATACCCTTATTATCGGAAATCGCCGAATATTTTTTATAATATTTCTCGATCACATCAATGATAAACTGACCTGCTTTCGATACTCCGCCGCCGATTACGAATGCCTGAGGATCCACGGTCAAGGCTACCTGGGCCAGAACTAACCCCAGATAACGTCCCACTGTTTCCAGTACTTCAAGAGCCATGGCATCCCCCTCCTTTGCGCAGTCCAACACATCCTTTGCCGTAATCTGCTGTCCAAAGGCCCGCATTGCGGAAAAGTCTGATTTTGCTGCCATGGTTCGTTTCGCTTCTCTGACAATTCCCGTGGCTGAAGCTACCTGCTCCAGACATCCTACGCCGCCGCAGTTGCAGTGCTCCCTTTCTTCGTCCCGCACATGGATATGACCGATTTCACCGCCCAGCCCATGCCGGCCGGCAATAATCTTTTCATCAATAATGACGCCGCCGCCTACGCCGGTTCCTAAAGTTACCATCACAATATCCTGATATCCCTTGCCGCCGCCCTGCCACATCTCGCCAAGAGCCGCTACGTTGGCGTCATTTCCGATAGACACAGGGATTCCTTTTAAAAGACCGCTTAATTCCTGTTTCGGATTCACATCTTTCCAGCCTAAATTAACGCATACTTCCACATGCCCGTCTGCCCTTACAGGTCCCGGAACGCCCAGGCCGGCTCCTGCTACCTGATCCAGCTCAATTCCCATTTTCTCAAGTCTGTCCAAAATCGAAGCTGCTACATCGGATAAAATAAACCGGCCTTGTTCTTCTTTCCTGGTAGGTACTTCCCATTTCTCCAGCAGCGTGCCATCCACCTCAAAAATACCGATTTTAACTGTGGTTCCTCCAATATCAACTCCGATGCATTTTTTCTTCATGTTTTTCTCCTCTCTTACTTCGTATTTTATCTCTATTGCAGATTCCCTTTTGCTGCTCCAAAATATATCACTGCAATACAATTTCCTTCATTTTGTTCTGGCCAATGATCAGATAGCTGTTGGAAAAACGGCCTGCTTTTACCTTGGAGATTGTTTCTTCAAACACTCCGTAAAACTTCTGTGTCCCAGCCATGTTATAGGCCTCAAAGCTGTTTTCATTCCACATAAGAATCTGTTCCCCGTCAATTGAAACGTGCTGATACCGAAAATTAAATTCTTTTTTCAATGCCAGTTCACCGGTAGGATGGTAAATCTCCATCCGGTAAGGCGACTCTCCTTCCCCATTATCCAGGATCACTCCAATATAACGGTCCGAATAAAACAGGCTGCGGATCTGGTTTTCCATGGGAACCTGAAGCAGAAGCTGGGGGGAAGCTAGATTCCGGGAACTGAAAAAAGAAAGCCCTTTATCCGAACAGGCGAAGGAATAAACTTCGTCTAAAAAGTGAACCCGGGGCGCCATGCTTCCTTTAAAATCCTCATCAAACCCTGCCACCAGACGGTTTTCGGAAGTGTTTTTTCCAATTTCCGAAAAATTATAAAATACGACGCGGCATTCCATGCGGCCCTGATTAATATACATATAGGAACATATCACCTGATTCCCTTCCGGGGAAAGGCAAAAATCCAGGGGATAGCCGTCGCCGGACAGCCGCGATTTGATGACAATATCCAGCGTTTTTCCATCTTTCTGAAACATCCCTATGTAATTGGATTTTGCATCTTCTAAAATAGCTGCCGCCAAACCTTTTGCAGAAACGCTTACCTTTAAAATCGGAAGCAGCGCTGTTGCAATTCCCTGGCAGCCATTCTTATCAAATATATAGATGCTGTTTCCCTGCTGATCTGCAATGGCAGCATAGTCACCGTTTACTGCCACAATCGGAGCGCGCATTTCATATGCCTGTATCCAGACTGTTTTACCTTTTGCGTCAATATACGCCGCTCCGTCCTTGGTATACTTGATAACATTCTCCCCAAAGTCCTTATAGGCAGTAAAGGTGCTTTCTGCCGGAAGCTGCCCTTCCTCACTTGTCCGAAAATCCGTTTCCCAGGAAACACTGTACTCTGTGTATTGATGGTAGGTATTCCGGTACATAATGATGCCCACTGTCAGAAATACGGCAAGAAGAATAATCCCTCCAGTCAAAACCCTCCGGCTCAGACGTTTCTTTCCTGCCTCCTGGCTGCCTTCTTCCCGTTCCTTTTCCTCATGGTCACCAGGGCTATAACGAATGGGACCAGCGTTGGATACCATCTGTTTTCGCAGTTGCTGCTTTTTCAGCTCCCGCTTAATAGAATTTGTGTCTTCCATGAATGATTCTCCTTGAGTGTGTCTGAAAAATAAATTCTGCAAACTATGCTTTCCCCTTTGTGGGAAATTTAATCCGAATTGACGCGATTTGATCCGCCATATGGAATAATTTTGAATCAAATACCGCACAAAGTGGGGAGCAGAGATTGAAAAAATCAATTTTCAAACATACTTTGTGTTCCATTTCTTTCCTTCGATAACAGTATACAACACTTTGATTAAAAAAGCATTATCTTTTTCGCTGATTTCAGGGTACAATCAGTCTGCGTCCTGCTTCCAGCATATTTACATCCTCAAGCCCGTTAATCTGGCAGATTTCCTCTACTTTACTTAAATTTTGATATAATTCAAAACAGATTCCATACAGCGTTTGCCCTTCCTGCACCACATAAACACTTTGTCCGGGAGCCGGCTCCAACTGCCTTGGCGTTGCCGGCGCCGCTGCTTTTTGGACTTCCCCTTCTTTTTCCTCTGCCTTACTGCTGTCTGTCTGACTGCTTTCGGCCATTTGACTTTCTGCTTCTATGCTTCCAGCCGTTTCATTGCTGACTTGAGCCTGGCTGCTTTCAGCCTGAACCGGTTCTGCTGGACTTTCCTCTTCTGGAGCCCTGCTTTCGCCATCAGCCCCATTCTCTGATTCAGAAGGCTGCTGCAAGGCCGTTTCCTGGCTCAAAGATTCTCCCTGCAGCAAGCTGCTTCCAGATTCTTTCCTGTTGGAACCGGCTGTAGGAAATACCCCGCCGGAAGCTTCCTCTATGATTACCGAATCTGTATCGTAGAAATCTCCGCCAGCCTCTGAGGAAACTTCTTCTTTGCGGCCTTTTTCCTTCATCTCAGAAAAGTAGGTTTTCCCGGCATTTGCAACTGCATCTGCATCCGGAAGGACAGAAGCTACCACAGCCTCCATATCACGCATTTTTTCAGCACTGTTAAAAGCAGCCACAGCTCCTGCCAAAGCAAAAAGGGCCAGACACGCGCACATTCCCCTCAAAAGCTGAATTGTATGGTTCTGGCTGTTGGCCTGCTCTTTTCTCTTTTCCATTTTCCGCCTGAAATCCCGGATTACAGAATCGCTTCCTCCTGCCTCCACCGGATGATTGTCCTTCTGCATTACCATGTAATCCTGCATCATCTGATTGCGTTCATAATAGATACAGTGTCCGCGCAGCTTATAAAAACCATCGCTGGATGTTATGTAAAGGGCTTCTTCACCCTCTAATCCGCTGTTCAAATACATAACCTTATTGCTTCCGGAAAAATACTGTCCATGCTGTTTCCAATAGTTTAAAGGGCTTAGTGCGCTCCCTGGCAGACCGCATAAAAACCAGCCTTGCACCGTCCTTTTTGGAAACAGATCCTCCATGGATTGATACGCTTTTTTCCAGGATTCTTCTGTAAAGTTAACCTTCTCCCCTTCTTCCGTAATCCCTTCCATTTCAAGGGCACCGTCAATAAACACATAAGGAACCCCGCCGTGCTCCTCCAAATTTCCCAGTAAAAGTCCTGCCCGAAGGTCTTGTCCTCCTTTCGGCAGCAACCGTTTTAAATACGTATTTACGTAGTCTTCCACATACACTCTGACAATATTATCCCGTTCACCAATCTGCCTGATATTTTTTGGCAGTTTTGGATACGGTTCATATAATTCACCCATACGCTCACCCTGCTTTCTTTCAGTGCTTCGGAATTACCGCCTCACTCTGTTATCCGGACAAGCATAGCATATTTTTTTTGAAAAAAATGTCAAACTGCTGATGGAAAATCCCATAAGTTTTCGACAAGAGAAATCCCTTCGCAGATACAGTCCGCCATCCGCATCACCACAGAAAGCCGAATGCTCTGAAGCATTACCGGATCAAAATTACCGCTTCCGCCTACGATCCCCGTTATAAAAATATCCCCTACCTCACTTAAATCTTTGCTGACTCCAAGCCCTGGCTTTAAGGAACCTTTTCCCAGGGTAACATAGCCGACATGCTCCAAATCTCCCACTGAGGCATCTACTGCAATTACAACACGGTTCGGAAAATTTTCAGCAATAAATTCTTGATACCGCTCCAGATTCATGGCGTGAACCGGCCGTTCCAGCGTCCCGAATACAGCCGCCCGCTGCTTAAGCCCCCATCGTCTTTCCAGTTCCCGAAGCTTGTGACCGATTAAAGGGCCCAGGCTGTCTCCTGTGGAACGGTCTGTCCCAATACATAAAAACACTACCCCCTTTTTCCCCTTATTCAGTTCTTCCTGGATCATCGCCTCCAGCTGGCCAGCCAAAGCTTCCGGGCAGAATCCTGTTTTTGTATTATAATAATAAATTTCCGGCCTGGAACGAATTCCAAAGTACTCCAATAAACTCATGAAAAAACCTGCCTGTACCTATTTTCTTCTATTATAGGTAACAGGCAGGCTTTTTATTCATAAAAACGAAAATCACTTCCAATGAAGTTTGTGAAGCTGGCCTTCCATAGCCATTTCCGAAAACCCCATTTGCCGAAGTCCTTCGTAAAGTATAATCGCCACAGAATTTGAAAGGTTTAAGGAGCGGATCTCCCCCCACATGGGAATACGGACACAAGTTTCCTGATAATCCACCAATATGTCTTCCGGAATTCCTCTGCTTTCCGGCCCAAACATCAGGAAATCCTCCGGCTGGTATAAAACTTCTGTATAAGCCTTTCTTGCTTTTGTGGTAGCCATATAAATTCTGGCACCGGGATTTCGCTTTAAAAAGTCCTGAAAATCGCAGTAAACCGTGACATCCAGCTTATCCCAATAATCCAGTCCAGCCCGCTTCAGCGACTTTTCATTAATTTTAAATCCCAGTGGTTCAATCAGGTGGAGCCTGGTATTTGTTGCAACACACGTTCTCCCAATATTTCCCGTATTAGCCGGCATCTCCGGTTCATAAAGCACGATATTCATGGTTTCCCCTTTTTTCCATAAACTTATCCTTTTTGGTCCAGTTTTCTGACAAATCGCTGGATTCTTCCTAAAGCTTCCTTTAAGCTTTTCAGAGAATAGGCATACGAAATCCTCAGATACCCTTCTCCGCAGTTACCAAAGGCCGTTCCCGGCACTACCGCTACTTTTTCCTCCTGCAGCAGGCGGGTGGCGAATTCGTCTGATGTCATGCCAAAACGCTTAATACTGGGAAAGGTGTAAAAAGCGCCGTAAGGTTCAAAGCAGTCAAGCCCCATCTGAGCATATGCATGCATCAGATAGCGGCGGCGCTGGTTATAGGATTCCCTCATCATTTCCACATCCCCATCCCCATTTTTCAGCGCAGACACTGCCGCGTATTGGCTGGTGGTAGGCGCGCACATGATGGCAAACTGGTGGATTTTCAGCATCTGCTTTAAAATAATTTCCGGAGCACACGCATAGCCCAAGCGCCACCCGGTCATTGCATACGCCTTGGAAAAACCATTGATCAGAACAGTCCGTTCCTTCATTCCCGGAAAAGCTGCTATGGTTACATGTTTCTGCTTATAGGTCAGTTCGGCATAAATTTCATCTGAAATTACAAAAAGATCCTTCTCTTTTATTACTTTTGCAATTTCTTCCAGCTCCTGCTTTTCCATAATAGCTCCGGTAGGGTTATTGGGAAAGGGCAGAATTAAAATTTTAGTCTTCGGCGTTATCTTTTCCAGAAGTTTCTCTTTCGTAAGCTTAAACTGATCCCTTTCTTCCAGTTCAATGATCACAGGAACGCCTCCTGCCAGTGTGACGCACGGAACGTAAGACACATAGCTTGGCTGCGGCACTAATACTTCATCTCCGGGATTTACCATAGCGCGAAGAGCAATATCGATTGCTTCACTGCCGCCCACCGTTATCATTACCTCACTGTCCGGATCATAAACTACTTCCATCCGGCGCTTTAAATAACTGCAGATTTCTCCTTTCAGCTCCTTTAAGCCTGCATTGGATGTATAAAATGTCCTCCCTTTTTCAAGAGAGTAAATCCCTTCCTCCCGGATATGCCAGGGCGTATCAAAGTCCGGCTCGCCTACCCCAAGTGAAATAGCATCCTTCATCTCACTTACGATATCAAAAAATTTGCGGATTCCTGAGGGCGGAATGGATACTATGGTATCTGACAGTGGGTTTCTCATGGCGTAATCAACATCCTTTCATCCTGAACTAAATCCGCAATAACTGTCCCGTGATCTTTATATTTTTTCAATACGAAATGGGTTGCTGTACTCAGTACCGATTCCATTGGTGATAAGCGCTCAGAAACAAACTGTGCCACCTGGCGCATGGTCTTGCCTTCTATAAATACAGTAAAATCGTAAGCTCCTGACATCAAATATACGGCATTTACTTCACTAAACTGATAAATTCTCTCGGCAATCTTATCAAATCCCATGCCCCTCTGGGGCGTTACCTTCACCTCAATCAAGGCCACTACCTTTTCATCACTGGTATTATCCCAGTTTATCAGCGTATGGTATCCGCAGATAATATGTTCTTTTTCCATTTCAGCAATTTCATTTGCAACAGCCGTTTCGCTTTCCCCCAGCAGGATTGCCAGATCTTTAATATCAATCCGGCTGTTCTTTTCCATTACTGCTAAAATTTTCTCTCTCATAACTTATCCTCCATTTTTAAGAGAGCACTCCCGGAAACTCCTTCCCTTCCTGCGGCTGAGTTTGCGAGAGTGCTCCAAGGGTACTTATAACGTGTCTGAAAAAATTCCGGCCTTAGTAACCCGGTACAGTTCATCTTCTCCCGGACGTTCCAAATACCCGGTTTCCTCTCCGTGCCGGATTTTCCTTACGCTTCCCTTTTCCACATGGCCGATAACAGCCGCCGGAATGCCAAGATCTGCGCAGGCCTCCACAATCTGTCCCCCATTTTCTGCTGCTAGTACCAGGCAGTTTTCACAAAACAGGCGGTAGGGGTTACAGCCGCACCGTTCACAAATTTCAATAGTACTTTGGCGGACCGGGATTTTTCTTGGAAAAAAGGTAAGCCCAATCCGGTAAGCGCCGGACAAATCCCATATTGCCTTAAAGATTCCGCCTTCTCCGGCAGGCTCTGTTTCCGTTGCCCCTAACTCCATAAGTTTTTGAAGATGGCTGGCTATATCTGGCTGAACTTCCGTCACCGCTTCCTGGAGAAACCTTTTGGAAAACCATTGGGAAAGCTCCTTTTCAAACACCCGGATCAGTTCTCTCGTTCCCTTTTGCCCCATATATCCTGCCACTACCAGATCCTCGCCCGGCTCCATCCTGCCGCTGCACTCTCGTTTCGGTGGTCGTATCATTTTATTCCTCTGATATTTCTTTCTCTTTGCATTCTCTACTGCCCTGAAAAAGGCACTTCTCCTGGCTGCTGGAAAGCCGGCTCTGACGGTGCAGCCGGAAGTATCACAGCCGGCTGTGTGGGAAGAGCCTCCTGCGGGGGCGCTGCCCCAGTTTCCGGCGCTGCCGTTTCCGGAACGCCTGCCTGCCCTGTTTCTGCCGGAACCTGGCTGCTATTTGATTCCTGGGGCGCCTGTTCCCTAAAAGAATCTGTGGGCATACTTTGCTCCGTTCCCCCTTGGGAAGGGGTTTCCGGCGTTGGCACAGGTATGGTTTCCGGCGCCGGCAGCGGTACTGCCGCCGGAATCACAGGCCCTACTTGGACTATGGCAGGTGATGCGTGGTATGTGTCAGTACTTAACAAGATCCGCTCCTGCTCTACGCCATCCACTGTAATCACTTTCCATAATCTGGAACGAATTCCCCTATGGGCAGACTGAACTTGTTTCCGGCTTCCAGGTGCCAGCGCTGCATTGGGAACTTCTCTTGGAGCGCCAGGATCAATTACATTCAGTGTTTCTGATATAAACTTTATTTCCCTGTTTGCCGGCCGTGTTTCTTTCCCATATATGGTGAAAACCAGAGTGCGCCCTTTCGTATACCCTTCCACATAAACTGGCGTTTCATAAGGATTGGTTACTTTAATATCTTTATACGTTCCTGCAATTGCAGCATCCTGGGACGGCTTTACATACCCCACGCTCATTGAATGGTTCTGCCTTTGGGTAATCTGAAGCTCTGCCAGCAAAGCAGCATTATAAAGAGTCGTGGCGATCTGGCACACGCCGCCTCCAATACTGTCTACCACCTGCCCATTTTCATAAGCGGCTGCTGACCGATAGCCATTTGCAGCGGTAAACGGCTGCAGGCATTCATATCCAGACAAGGTTTCCCCCGGCATTAAAACATGACCGTTAATTTTCCCGGCTCCTACTGATAAATTTGTGGATCTGGCCTGCCCGCTGCTGGAAAAGTCAGTAGAAAAGCTTCCCAGCACATCTTGTATTGTTGCCAAATCAGCAGCTGTGATCCTTGGCTGGCTTTCTTCTACTACTGCCTCTGCTGCAACAGGCCCCCTAAGCCCTGCTTCTGCCGCCTGGCTTAATGCCGCAGATGTAGCTTCCAGGTTTACCCGCAGTCCCGTTGTTTCCGGAGTAATATGAAATTCCCCGTTCTCCCGGATAATCACAGCATCTCTGCTTTCTTCGTCAGCGCCGGAACAAGCCTCTGTCACAAACGCATCAACGGCGCTCTTTTCCAGGGAAGTTTCCAGCCAAAGCTCTATGGGCGCTTCTTTTAAGTCAACAGCCATCATATACCGTTTCAGAAGATTACTGTCCTCATACTGGCTGACAGCCTCCTCTACCTGGCTTTTATTATTCCATTGAAATCCAAGATTATCTGCCGTAGTGCTTACAGGCACCCCTCTAAGGTTTAGCGTAACCGTCTGCCCGGCCATGGCCGCCGCGTAGCCGTCTGCCTTTTTTTGGGCTTCCTCTGACGTAAGGCCGGCAAGGCTCTGCCCTTCTAACGACATGCCTTCCGGAAGTGTTGTTGGCGCTGCCAAAGCGGCTGTTGGCATCAGCATACTGGCTGCAACACCGCACAAAAGCTGCAGGCTCCTAAACAAGCATCTTCTCATAAACCTCTCACCTACCGAATAAACTGCACTACCATGGGAAGCACCATGGCAACTACCAGCAGTACCACAATAATAGTGGATACCACTTTTCTCGTTTTCTTATCGTTAAAATTCATCATCTTTTCTCACCTCTTTTAAGGATTATGTGCTCTAAACTCTCGTTTCCATTCTTCCGTACCTTGATATAATTTCATCCGTAAGCCTGGATGCTTCGTTCCTGGTCAAATCGCCAATCTGCACAGGTGCTTTTATTTTATGATATTTTAGCAATTCCTGCAAGCGTTCTTTTTGCCCTTTTGAAGCAGGCTGTTCTTTTTTTACTTTATAAATCAGTTCCCCTGGCCGAAAGCTTTCCGGAAAGGATTCTTGATACTGCTTTGCCAATTCCTGATACAGCATATGGGCTGCATACGCATCCCCTAATGCCCGGTGGCAGTTTTCCGCCTTAACCTGATAAAACCGGCAGGCATTTGCAAGGGTTTTAGACTCCTCCTTCGGCATAAAAAGCCTGCAAAGCTTTAGCGTATCGATTCCCTGCCGTTCCCACCCAATTCCCTGGTTCACGGCTGCCCGCTTTAGAAAACTGTAGTCAAAAAGAATCCTGTGTCCTAATAACGGAAGTCCCAGGCAAAAATCAGCCACATCTCCAATGATTTCCTGGATTTTGGGACTCTTTTTTACCATTTCGTCTGTAATGCCGGTTAACGCCACAATACCTTCATTTAGCTCCCGCCCCGGATGGATCAGGCTGTGGAATCGTTCCTCTATTGTTCCGTTCCTAACCCGCAGCCCTCCGATTTCAATAATCTTATCTTTCTTTGGGTCCAAACCAGTTGTTTCAATATCCAGCGCTATATAGGAATTTTCCATTTTAAACCCTTTCTCACCTTAAGCTGTCCGCACTGCCATTTTGGTCTTGCCCTTATTTACAGGTTAACCGAAATCGCAAAAACTATCCTGGCAGGCAGATTTCAAACACTGCTGCATTATGATTTAACGGATCCCTGTTTTTATAGTCAAACAGAAATGCTTTTTTATCCTTTGTCACTTCGATATGGGTCATATTGGCAAGCTGTTTGGAATCAAATCCCTGATATCCCTTTAAAAACTTTTCTTCTTTCTGCTCTTTCTGATAAAACAGCCGAATTTGGTCCCGCCAATTTTTTAAATTTCTGGCAAATGCCGGACGGGACTTTACGTTATCTCTTAAATAGAGATCCATTGTCAGCGTGTCACGAAGGGTTTCTGTTTCCTCAGGAAACTGTGCCTGAATCCATTGGAACATAATTTCATATCTTTTCTGCCTGCTGTGTCCGACTTCTGACAAATTCTGCTTTTGATACCAGTCCGCCAAGGCTTCAAAGAGTTGAATGGGCCTGGAAAACAGCATTTCCAGATGTGTGATGGTCTGTATAAATTGACCGCTGTTATAGTAAACTTCCACCATTTCCTCGATCTGCTTCAGCCTTAAAATATCCTGAAAGCTAATCCATTTGGTGGACAATACTTCGTATGGAGGCAATTCTCCAGCCTGCAAATCATAGGATCTTTTCTGTTCCTCCATATAAGAGCCTTTCAGCACTTTTAAAAAGCCAAGCTGAAGCTGATCCGGCTTCATTCGGTACACCTGATCAAAGGAATGGCAAAACTGCTCAAAATCCTCAAAGGGCAGACCTGCAATCAAATCTAAATGCTGATGGATATTCCTTCCTGCCCTGACTTTAGCAACCATCCGCTTTACCTGGTCCAGATCCATTTTTCTTCGTATGGCTTCTATGGTTTTTGGATTCGTGGACTGAATGCCGATTTCTAACTGGATCAATCCAGGCCGCATACGCCGAAGCAGCAAAACCGTTTCTTCGTCCAGACAGTCTGCAGCGATTTCAAAATGGAAATTAGTCACTCCATTATCATGCTGCCAGATATAGGTCCAAATTTCCATTGCATGAGGTTTGCTGCAGTTAAAAGTCCGATCCACAAACTTCACCTGGGATACCTTCCGATCCAGAAAAAACTGAAGCTCCTCCTTCACCCCTTTAAGATTCCGAAACCGCACCGCCCGCTCAATAGAAGACAAGCAATAGCTGCAGGAATAAGGGCAGCCACGGCTGCTCTCATAGTAAATGATCCGATGGGCAAAGTCTTCCTCTTTCATGTTGTTGTAAGGAAAGGGAATCCTGTTTAAATCCATAGGCAAAGGCCTGGGATTGATGCGAATCTCCTCCACGCCCCTTTTAGCCAGCCGATACCCAATTCCTGGAATCTCTTCCAATCCATCTCCTTCTTTGCCGCTCCCAGCCCTTATCTTTTCGTAATACAGAACCAGCCGTGCAAAAATTTCTTCCCCTTCCCCTGCCATAATTCCAGTTACCTGAGGAAATTGCTGCAGAAGCTCTTTGCTGTTATAAGAAACCTCAGGACCCCCCAGCCAGATTCTTGTTTCGGGCAGAATCTTTGGAAGGTCCTGAAGCAAACCGGTTACATATTCTATATTCCAAATATAACAGGAAAATCCTACTACATCTGGTCTTTTCTCATAAATGTCTGCTAAGATCTGCTGACGGGAATGATTAATGGTATATTCTCCAATGGAAATCTCAGGAGCAAGATCCGAAAGTTCCTGCTCTGCATACGCTTTTAAACAATACACGCCTAAATTAGAATGGATATATTTGGCATTGATGGCTGCAAGCAAATATTTCATATCCCTTTTTCCGCCCCTTTTTCGCTACACCTGAATTTTAATCAGCCTTCCGGTAGGCTCATACTGGTAGTACCGGACTCCGGCGGCATTTAGCATCCGCTTGGAAGCTCTGACCTGAGGGGTATCTGCATATTTGTCACTGCCATAAACCAAAGTCTTAATGCCAGCCTGAATAATCGCTTTGGCACACTCATTGCAGGGAAATAAGGTTACATACAGCTTGCTTCCCTCCAGGCTTCCTCCCCGGTAATTTAAAATCGCATTCAGCTCACTGTGAGTGGTATAAAAATACTTTGCATTATAGGGATCTTCCTGTTCCTTTTCCTTATCCCATGGAAATTCATCATCGGAACAGCCTTTGGGAAATCCATTATATCCCATAGACAGAATTTTATTGTCCTGGCTCACAATACATGCTCCCACCTGGGTGCTTGGATCTTTGGAACGCAGCGCTGATAATTCAGCAACTCCCATAAAATATTCATCCCAGGTAATATGGTCTTCTCTTTTCTGTGACATATCTGTCCTCCCCTCGTTTTGTCAGCACCTTACACCTGCAAAATCCGATACCCGGCTGCCTTGCTGAGCCGGTTCATAATCGCACCTCCCAGATGGGATTGAGAAAAACTTTCGGAATAAATATAATCCGCACCCAGATCGTCAAATTCCCGCAGTACTCCATACAAATTATGTGCTACGGAAGCTTCACTGGCCCGTTTTCCTATGCTCCGCTTAAGCCTTACGGTATAGAGATCCATGGTTTCATCGGTGCAGATTACCCCAACCCTTACCCCGGCCTTTTCCATTTCCATAGCAGCCTCATTTACCTTCCAGGCCATATAAAAGGTTTCCGGCTTTAAATTCCAATTTTTTCCGCCGGACATCTGGCTGGAAACGAAACTGTGAAGGCGGTTTCCCGGTGTATAAAGCTGCTCTATGGTTTCTTCCTTCACTTCAAACAGAGCCAGCTCTGCCTTAGGCGCATAATGCTTATACTTCATCCCCGGCGCTTTTGGGCGTGCTCCGTCTTCCATAGGCCCAAGAATGGCCGGATCAATGAAAACCTGATCGAATATTTCATCCAGCATTTCCTGGGTTACCGCCCCAGGCCGGAGAATAACCGGCACCGGGCCGGATACATCCACAATGGTAGACTCCACGCCGATTCCTACTTGTCCCCCGTCTATCACCATCTCAATCTTTCCATCCATGTCCTGCCATACGTGATCGGCTGTGGTAGGGCTTGGACGCCCTGATGTGTTGGCACTGGGAGCTGCCACCGGAACACCGGCCAGACGGATTAACTGGCTTGCTATCGGATCGTCCGGCATCCTGATCGCTACTGTATTAAGCCCCCCTGTGGTGCTGTCCGGAACTAAATCACTTTTGAGAAACACCATAGTCAGGGGACCCGGCCAAAAAGTTTCTGCCAGAATCCTGCCTGCCCCGGGAATTTCCTTCACCAGTGAAGGCAGCTCTTCCATACAGGAAATATGGACAATCAAAGGATTATCTGACGGGCGCCCTTTTGCTCCATAAATCTTTTTGGCTGCCGATTCATCCAGCGCATTTCCTCCCAGACCGTAAACCGTTTCTGTAGGAAACGCCACTAAGCCGCCCTCTCTTACTATCCGGGCGGCTTCCAAAAGCTCTTCTTCTTTGGGATGGTTTCTGTCTTTGATTATCACTCTCTTTGTATCCATATTGTCATTTTCCTTTATCTTCCCTACTGTCTGGCCATATTAACAAATTTTGTAAATTCAGGCCTCCAAAGAAGCTCTACTGTTCCAATAGGGCCATTCCTTTGCTTTGCAATAATTACCTCTGCCACATTCGGCCGCTCTGTGTCCTTGTTATAGTAGTCATCCCGATATAAGAACATTACCACATCTGCATCCTGCTCAATGGCCCCTGATTCACGCAGATCAGAAAGCATTGGCCGATGATCCTGCCTGGTTTCACAGGCACGGCTTAGCTGGGACAGGGCTATTACAGGAGCATTCATTTCTCTGGCAAGAGCCTTTAAGGAACGGGAAATCTCCGATATCTCCTGCTGACGGTTGTCCCCGCCCCGTCCGCTTCCGCTCATTAACTGAAGATAGTCAATAATAATCATGCTCAGGCCGTACTCCAGTTTCATTTTTCTGCACTTGCTCCGCAGTTCTGTGACGGAAATACCTGGAGTGTCATCAATAATCAGCTTAGAATTCCCGATAATACCAATTCCCTCTACTACTGCATCCCAATCTGCATCTGTAAGGTTTCCCGTTCTAAGCTTTTGGGAATCCACATTAGACTCCATGGAAAGCATACGGTTTACCAACTGTTCCTTTGACATTTCCAGGCTGAAAATCATGCAGGGAAGACCTTTGCGCACTGCAACATAATCTACCAGATTCAGCACAAATGCTGTCTTTCCCATAGAGGGGCGGGCTGCAATCAAAACGAAATCCGAAGGCTGCATCCCGGAAGTTTTATAGTCTAAGTCAATAAATCCGGTAGGAATCCCTGTAACTGACCCGCCGGATTTCGATGCTGTTTCAATCTTTTCCAATACATTTAATACAACCTGCTTAATGGGAACAAAATCGCCGCCCATCCGGCTCTGAAGCAGATCAAAAATGGCTTTCTCCGTGTAAGCTAAAATATCCTCCAGCTTATCTTTCCCCACATAGCAGGTATTGGCAATCTCTTCATTTACCCGGATCAGCCGCCTGAGAACCGCCTTTTCCCTTACAATACTGGCATAAGAGCGGATATTGGCCGATGTGGGTACTGTTGCAATGATTTCACGCACAAATTCCAGGCTGCTTACCTCCGGCGGAACATCCTTTTCCTTTAAACGGTTTTGAAGGGTCACCAGATCCACCGGTTTCCCTTCATTAAACAGCTCCACCATTGACTCAAACATTACCCCGTACTGATGCTGATAAAAGTCATCTGCCCCAACCATCTCTGATGCAGCTATAACCGCATCCCGATCCATCAGCATTGCTCCGATTACCGACTGCTCTGCTTCAGCACTGTGGGGAAGCACTCGTTTTAACAGTGCTTCTTCCATACTATTCCTCCAAGTTTATCCTGTGTTTGAAAGTCTTCTTACAAATAATCGCTTATGCTTCCACTACTTTTACTGCCAGCTTTGCTACTACATCTTTATGAAGCTTAATGGGCACTTCATGGGTTCCAAAAGTTTTAATCGGTTCTGATAACTGGAATTTTTTCTTGTCAATCTCCATTTTTAACTGTTCTGTAATAGCTTTGCTGATTTCTTTTCCTGACACAGAACCGAAGGCCCTTCCTCCTTCTCCTGCCTTCATGGAAATCGTAACAGAAAGCTTGGAAATGGTTTCTGCCAGTTCCTTTGCCTCTGCTAACTGCTGAGCAGCAACCTTTTCCGCGTTGGCCTTCTGAAGCTTTAAATCGTTTAAATTTTTCGCTGTAGCTTCTACCCCTAATTTTTTCGGCAGAATAAAGTTTCTGGCATAGCCGTCATTTACCTTTATAATCTGTCCCTTTTTTCCTAATGTTTTTACATCCTCTAATAATACAATATCCATTTATGATACCTCTCCTTTCTCCAGCATCTCATCAATTACTTTTTTCACCATGTCCTTTGCCTGTTCCATGGATACGCCTTCTAACTGGGCGCCGGCCACTGCACGATGGCCTCCTCCTCCTAAATGCTCCATCATCACCTGAACATTTACCTCGTCAATGGAACGGGCACTGGCATAAATAACGTGATTATATTCTGTCAAGACCACTGAGGCCTTAATCCCATTAATTTCCAGCAGATCATTTGCTGCCTGAGCTCCTACAATCGTGGGGCTGGCAATTCCCTCTGCCGGGCATGTACTGATTGCAAAATCATTTCGGTAAACTTCCGCCATCCTGACCGCATTGGCCTTGGCCTGGTATTCCGCCATATTATCCCGGAACAGTTTCCGCACCCGCGTTACATCTGCCCCGCTTCTTCTTAGAAACGCTGCCGCCTCAAACGTGCGGACTCCCGTTTGGTTTGTAAAATTTGTGGTATCGATCACGATTCCTGCATACATGGCGTCTGCCTCTGCCGGCCGGATACGGATACCGTCTGCAATATACTGCAAAACTTCTGCAACCATCTCACAGGCAGAGGATGCATAAGGCTCCACATAAGAAAGAACCGCATTGTCAATAATCTCACTGCTTTGACGGTGGTGATCCAGTACTACAATGGATTTCACCATTTTAAGCAGCGCCGGAGTATCGGTAATGCTGGGACGGTTTACATCGACCACCACCAGCATAGTGCTGGCATCCACCAGCTCTGCTGCTTTCGTGCCATTTAAAAATAAATCCTCCGGATAATCCGGATTTCCCACAAACCGGTCCATCATAGGCCTTATGGAAGTCGTTACATCATTAATCACAATATGAGCCCGTTTGTTCAAAGATGTGGCAATCCGGTAAATGCCAAGGGCAGCGCCAAATGAATCAATATCAGCCAGTTTATGCCCCATAATCAGCAGCCGGTCTTTATTTTCCATCAGCTCCCTTAAAGCATGTGCCTTTACACGGGCCTTTACACGGGTGGATTTCTCCATCTGCTGCGCTTTGCCGCCAAAATACTGAATTTTCTGTCCATCCTTTACAACAGCCTGATCGCCGCCCCGCCCTAAAGCCATATCAATAGACGTTCTGGCAAATTCATAATTCTGGCTGTAGGTTTCCCCGTTCATGCCCATGCCGATACTTAAGGTAACTGACATATCGTTTCCAATGTTAACGGTCTTTACATCCTCTAAAATAGCAAACCGCTCTTCTTTTATCGTGGCTACATACTGCTGCTTAATTGCAAAAAAGTATTTATCTTTTTCCAGCTTTTTTACTATTCCGTTCATTGCCGAAATATGTTTATTAATCTTTCGATCAATCAATGCTGTCAGCAGAGAACGGCGCACTTCCTCCACACTTTCCAGAGCCTCGTCATAGTTATCCAGGTAAATCAAGCCGGCCACCATTTTTTGATTATCGATCTCTGTCTTATAGTGGAGGACTTCCGTTTCGTCTGCCAGATAAATGGAAAGCAGGTACTCTTCTGTTACGCCTGCTCCTAATGTAATTTCCAGAGAAGATGCATCCTTTAAGGCTACCCATTTTAAATCGAGCCGGTAATTGCGCATTTCATATTCTGTATGAATACTGACCTCTTCTTTCTTTTCCAAAATCTCCTTTGTTATCTCAGGAAACAAGGTAAGAAGACTTTTTCGGCTGCGGTGATCCACGCCTAAAAGCTCTGAAAAGGAACCGTTCATCCAAAGGAGCCGTCCCTTATCGTCTGCGATTGCATAAGGCTGTATCATCTCTGATAACAGCTTTTTTTGTATCCATGCGTACTCTGATGAAAATTCCACCAGCCCGGCCAATACATTCTTTCTCTGATACAGATAAATCCACAAGGCAATCATCACATACACAAAAGTGAACGCACTTAAAACTGCCGCTGCTTTCAGATTCAGCGCTCCGATTACCATGGTAGCAATAATCAGCAAAACAGAAAGAATCAAGGGCCACTGTAAATAGATACTTAACAGCCCTTTCACCCGAACCTTATCTTTCATATTTTTTCTCCTATCACATCCGGTGCCTGTTTGGGCACTGTCATCCCTTCACTATATCACCAATTCCGGGAAATCTGCATCCCCTTATCTGCTGCTCACTTTTCACACAGCCTTTTTGTGATATAATTTCTTATTCTACCATAAATTGCGGTATTCGTCCATGGAAATTAAACGCAACGTTGCAGTCCGCTACTGTTCACACCATGACGAATCACCACGCTGATTCGTTATGAGCCAGTACCGTTATGGTGGCAAAGCATATGCCCCATCGCCGCCAGGCGATTTTAAATGGGCATATGCGGTTACGTTCACAGGGTGCCTGTGAACTGTAACTGCAGTCCAAAGCTGCCTGGAGATTTCATTAATTTTATCTTGCCTTTTCCCCCCACATATGCTAAACTTTAAATACTTTGCTTATATAAGTTCATAATTGGTTGAACGTATCTACCAGCTGCCGGAAATAGTTGACTATAAGCTTCTGTTTCGTGCACCTGGTTTTTTATGTTGTATTTCTCTTTCTATTTCTGCTTAAATCCAGTGACATATATGAAACGAAATGATGAAGCTCTGCTTCCAGGAGGTATCCATTATGGGGAAATTTGCAAATTACGACGTGATTATTATAGGCGCCGGCCCTTCCGGGATTTTCTGCGCTTATGAATTAGCTCAAAAAAAGCCTGATTTAAAGATTTTAATGATTGAAAAAGGACGTCCTATTGAAAAACGGATCTGCCCAAAACGAACAACAAAAACCTGTGTGGGATGTAAACCCTGCTCCATTACCACAGGCTTTGCCGGCGCCGGGGCATTTTCCGACGGAAAGCTTTCCCTGTCGCCAGATGTAGGCGGTCATCTTCCGGAAATTTTAGGTTATGATGCCGCAAAATCCCTGATTGAAGAATCCGATAAAATCTACTTAACCTTCGGCGCTGACACAAATGTTTACGGCATTGATAAACAAAAAGAGCTTCAGGAAATTCGCCGGAAAGCTATCGGCGCCAACTTAAAGCTGATTGAATGTCCCATTCGCCATTTAGGTACAGAGGAAGGCTATAAAATTTACACCCGTCTTCAGGAACACTTAAAAAGTCAAGGGATCACCATGGAATTTAATACCATGGTTAAAGATATTGTCATTGAAGACGGACAGGCAAAAGCCGTGGTTACAGATAAGGGGGATACCTTTTTTGCCCCTGAAATCGTAGCCGCCATCGGGCGGGAAGGGTCTGACTGGTTTTCCCATATCTGCCAGAACCATAACATCGAAACCCAGGTAGGCACTGTGGATATCGGAGTCCGGGTCGAGGTTCGGGATGAAATTATGGAATTTTTAAACAAGAACCTTTATGAGGCGAAGCTGGTATACTATACGCCTACTTTTGATGATAAAGTCCGCACTTTTTGCACCAATCCCTCCGGAGAAGTGGCCACAGAGTACTACGAAAACGGGCTGGCTGTGGTAAATGGCCATGCTTATAAATCAAAAGAATATAAAACCAGCAACACCAACTTTGCCCTTTTAGTTTCCAAAAACTTTACGAAACCATTTAAAACGCCAATCGAATACGGGAAGCATATCGCCCGTTTAAGCAATATGCTGTGTGACGGCAAAATTCTGGTTCAGACATTCGGTGATTTCCAGCGGGGACGCCGAACCACAGAAGAGCGGCTTTGCCGCAATAACTTAATTCCCACATTAAAGGACGCTGTGCCCGGAGATTTGTCCTTAGTTCTCCCTCACCGCATCATGGTGGATATAAAGGAAATGCTTTTGGCATTGGATAAGGTAACTCCCGGCATTGCCAGCGATGAAACCCTTCTCTATGGAGTTGAGGTAAAATTTTACTCCAACAAAGTAGTGGTTAACCGTGATTTCGAAACCAGTGTCCGCGGCCTGCGGGCCATCGGCGACGGCGCTTCTGTAACCCGGGGCTTACAGCAGGCATCTGCTAATGGAATCAGCGTTGCCAGAAGCATTTTGAAAAATAATACTGCTATGGACTAAGTTTCATTCTGCAATGCGGCAAACGTGCCAAACAGAAGTAATGTTTTAGCATCCGGTTCTGTGAAACGAGTATAGTGCCTGGTTACTCATCAGGCACTTTGCTCTATATGAAACAATATTTCTCCTTTACATCCCTTCGTGCTCTTTATTTGATTCTCCATTCCGCAGCATCATCAACAACTTTTCTGTATAAAGGGCATATTTATCCCTTGTTTCCCCATATCTGGACTTGCTGATAGGGACTACGCTTCCGTTTAGCAACAGAATCTGGTTTTTATCAATCTTCTGAATATGGTTCATGTTGACAATATAGCTTTTATGGCAATGGACGAAACTTCCCGGCAGGCTTTCCTTTACCTTTTCCAAACGCCCATAGGACCGGAAATCTCCTTTTTTTGTATGTACTACCACCATATGGCCCATGCTCTCCAGATAGTAAATCTCTTCATAAAAAAACGAATTTACTTCATTTTTATATTTAATCTCCATTTTCCGGTTTTCTGCTTTTTTTCTTGTTTCCATAACCTTCTGTAAGTTCTTCTTCAGCATCTCCTCATCTACCGGCTTAACCAGAAATCCGCTTAAGTTTGCCGGCGTCAGAAAAATCTCCTGTACATACTTTTCTGTATACCTGGTCATATAAATTATCTTTGTATCTGCATCCAGCTCACTGATCCGCTTTGCCGCACGGATTCCGTCAAATCCGGCTTCTCCAATATTCATTACTACAATATCATAATCTGCCCCTTGTTTCACTGCTTTCACAATCTGGCGGATGTCATAATATACTTGATACGTGCTTACAATATCTATACCTTCTATCATACTGACTAACTGCTTCACAGCAGTACGATCATTATCACAAACAGCAACCTTCATAATACATTTTGTCTCCCATCTGGCATATTCTGCCTGGCTTCCCTGATCCTGCCTTATGATCCATCGGAGGCCTTTATTTGATTATATACCAAAATTTGGAGTTTGAAAATATTCTAGGGCGATAAATAAAAATTTTTTTTATTTTTACAGCATTGAAACAGAGAATTCAAATAAACAAACTGCCGCTGGAGCGTTCCATACGGCAGTTTGTTTGTTATCTGCTATGCAGTTTCTTCTGCTGTTTCTAACAGAGTAGACTCATATTTATCTAATATCACTCTCTGGATCATGTCCCGGGTTCCGGAATTGATGGGATGGGCAATATCCCGGTATTCACCGTCTGCTGCCTTTCTGCTGGGCATGGCAATAAACAGTCCCTTTTCCCCTTCAATTACTTTGATATCATGAATGACAAATTCATTGTCCAATGTAATGGACACAATAGCCTTCATCTTTCCTTCTTTTTCTATTCGCCTTACTCTTACATCTGTAATTTGCATAATAAACCTCCACTTACCCTTGGCCCTTATACGGTATATCTTTCATTTTTCTCCAAAACAATTTTTATCTCATCCGCTTTGCCGATATGAGTTGTATTCGCCCGAATGGTATCACGGCTTTCTACGATACAATTTTCAATTACGGTATTATCACCAATATAAACATCATTTAATATGATAGAATTTTTAATCACACAGTTATTCCCGATGTACACCTTTTTAAACAGCACGGAATTTTCCACCGTTCCATTTATGATGGAACCGCTCGAAATCAAGCTGTTTCTTACCACTGCGCCCGGATTATATTTTGCCGGCGGCAAGTCATCAATCTTGGAATATACATCCGGATACTGCTTAAAGAAATAGTCCCTCACCTCTGATTTTAAGAAATCCATATTGGTTTCATAATAGGATTCCACAGAAGCAATATTGCTCCAATAACCATTCATCTTATAAGCGTAAATTCGTTTTAAATTCTTATAACGAACCAGAATATCTTTTACAAAGTCATAACGGTCCTCTGCCGCACAGCGTTCGATAAGCTCGATAAGCTGGCGCCTGCGGATCACATAAATACCGCAGGAAATGGTATTGGCATCGGAAACCATCGGCTTTTCTTCAAAGTCGATAATTCGTCCATCCTCATTTAGTTTTACACAGCCAAAACGGGTAACGTCCTCTCCCTCACGCATATCTTTACAGACTACGGTAATATCCGCTTTTTTCTCAATATGGTATTCCAGAACCTTATTATAATCTAATTTATACACGCCGTCGCCGGCAGCAATTACCACATAAGGCTCATGGCTGGTTTTTAAAAAATTCAGATTTTGATATAAGGCATCTGCCGTTCCGCGATACCAGTCACTGCTTTCTGCTGTAATTGTTGGAGTAAAAACAAACAGGCCTCCCTGTTTCCGTCCGAAATCCCACCATTTTGAGGAGCTTAGATGAAGATTTAAGGAACGGGAATTGTATTGGGTAAACACTGCCACATTCTGGATGTGGGAATTCGACATGTTGCTTAATGCAAAGTCAATGCTTCGGTAACTTCCCGCCACCGGCATGGCCGAAATGGCTCTCTTGTTGGAAAGCTCTCTCATCCTTTTGCTGTTGCCGCCTGCTAATACGATACCGATTGCCCTCATCTTGTGCCACCTGCCTTTACAATATAGTTGCCGCCAGCCAGTATCCCCTCCGGGTAATCCTCTTTTTGGGTAATCCCCGAAATTGCAGTATTTTTTCCGATTTTAACGTGATCCGGAATCACAGAATGTTCTCCTATGGTTACTAAATCAAACTGATATACCTTTTGATTATATGTACTGGGGGCATATTCGCCTACTCCAAGTTCTGAACCGGCCCCAACAGAAACATCTTCTGCAATAATCGCTTTGTCTATTTTTGCATCTGCCCCGATCCGGCTTCCCTGCATAATGATAGAATCCCGGACCACAGCCCCTTTTTCAATCGTTACTCCGGCTCCAATTACTGAATTAATTACCTGGCCGTAAATCTCGCTTCCTTCGCCGATAATGCTTTTCTCAATCTTAGCTTCGCCGGAAATGTACTGTGGAGGAATGATATCGCTCTTTGTGTAAATCCTCCAATACTCTTCATACAGGTTAAACTCAGGAATAATATCGATTAGCTCCATATTGGCTTCCCAGTAAGATCCTAATGTCCCTACATCCTTCCAATATCCGTTATACTCATAAGCAAAAACCCGATCTCCCTTTTCATGACAATAAGGGATAATATGTTTGCCAAAATCACAGCCTGGCTCGTCTTTCATCTTAACAAGCGCTTCCCGCAGCACCGGCCAGCTAAAGATATAAATCCCCATAGACGCCAGATTGCTTCTTGGCTGGGCTGGCTTTTCCTCAAATTCCAGAATGCGGTTGCTATCGTCTGTAATTACTACACCAAAACGGCTGGCCTCCTCAATCGGAACCGGCATTGCAGCAATTGTGATATCCGCATTATTCGCCTTGTGATAATCCAGCATTACTTCATAATCCATCTTATAGATGTGATCGCCGGAAAGAATCAGCACATAATCCGGATTATAATTTTCCATGTACTCCAGATTCTGATAAATTGCATTGGCCGTGCCGGTATACCAATCGCTTCCTTTGCTTTTTTCGTAGGGGGGCAGGATGGTCACGCCTCCTACATTGCGGTCTAAATCCCACGGAATTCCGATTCCAATGTGGGTATTTAAACGCAATGGCTGATACTGAGTCAGTACCCCTACTGTATCTACGCCGGAATTAATGCAGTTGCTTAAAGGGAAGTCAATTATACGGTATTTCCCCCCGAAGGACACCGCCGGTTTTGCAACCTTTGCCGTGAGAACTCCAAGACGACTCCCCTGTCCGCCAGCTAAAAGCATGGCAATCATCTCTTTTTTAATCACGTTATCACCTCTTGCTGTAATATTTTTGTTGTATAACATTATAACATATATCATCAAAATAGTGAATAAATATTTTTGCTAAAATTATCCTTATTTGTGCATAATCCAACAATTTTGGTATATTATTTTGTCCTTAAATTACTTTTTTTCTTTTTTTTTCTTAACGTCATTATTATCCGGACATTATATCATTATTTCTGGCTTCCTGATTGTTAAGCGGCAGCTGAATTCCGGGCGAAATATGCTGTCAGGCCTTGAATCCGAAAAAAAAATAAAGTATAATTGTATGAAAATATGTAATATCTGAAAAATCGTAAAACGTAAAAACAAAAGGAGAACTATTATTATGAATTTAATTACTGTAAGAGAGTTATATAAAAACAGAGAATCTTATTTTGACCAGGAAATTACCATTGGCGGATGGATCCGCAGCAACCGGGATTCCAAGGCCTTCGGATTTTTAGTGGTAAGTGACGGAAGTTTTTTTGAACCCATTCAGGCCGTATATCACGACACCTTAGAAAATTTCTCCCAGGTTGCAAAATTAGGCGTAGGATGTGCGGTAATCGTAACCGGTATTTTAACCCCCACCCCTCAGGCTAAGCAGCCCTTTGAAATTCAGGTTTCCAAGATTTTTGTAGAAGGCGCCTCTGCACCGGATTATCCTTTGCAGAAAAAACGCCACACCTTCGAATATCTGCGCACGATTTCCCATCTAAGGCCCAGAACCAATACCTTCCAGGCCGTATTCCGTGTGCGCTCTCTCATCGCTTACGCCATCCATCAGTATTTCCAGGAACAAGGGTTTGTTTATGTCCACACTCCCATTATTACAGGGAGCGACTGTGAAGGCGCTGGCGAAATGTTCCAGGTTACTACCATGGATTTAAATAACCTTCCAAAAACTCCAGAAGGAGGGCCGGATTTTACTCAGGACTTTTTCGGCAAGCCAACAAACCTTACTGTAAGCGGCCAGCTTAATGGCGAAACTTACGCAATGGCATTCCGCAATATCTACACCTTCGGCCCTACTTTCCGGGCGGAAAATTCGAACACCACACGCCATGCAGCCGAGTTCTGGATGATTGAACCGGAGATGGCTTTCGCTGACCTTAATGACAATATGGCTGTGGCAGAAGGTATGCTAAAATATATTATTCAGTATGTTTTAAAACATGCCCCGGAAGAGATGAATTTCTTCAATCAGTTTGTAGATAAAGGCCTGTTAGAGCGGTTAAACCATGTACTTAATTCTCAGTTCGGCCATGTTACTTATACCAAGGCAATTGAGCTTTTAGAACAGCATAATGACCAGTTTGATTATAAAGTTTTCTGGGGATGCGATCTGCAGACAGAGCATGAGCGATACCTGACAGAAGAAATTTTTAAACGCCCTGTTTTTGTTACCGATTATCCCAAGGAAATTAAAGCATTTTACATGAAGATGAATGAGGATCAAAAAACAGTGGCTGCCATGGATTGCCTGGTTCCCGGCATCGGAGAGATTATCGGAGGAAGCCAGAGGGAAGATGACTATGAGAAGCTGGCTGCCCGAATGGAAGAACTGGGACTTCGTCAGGAAGACTACGGTTTCTATCTGGATTTAAGAAAGTATGGCTCTGCCCGCCATTCCGGCTTCGGCTTAGGCTTTGAGCGCTGCGTAATGTACCTGACCGGAATGTCCAACATCCGTGATGTAATTCCGTTTCCAAGAACTGTAAATAACTGTGAGCTGTAAACCCAATGGAGAAACTTTATGAAATTTATACACACAGGCGATATTCACTGGGGTATGATTCCCGACAGCGATAAGCCCTGGGCCAGGGAACGTTCCCAGGCCATTCGTGAAACCTTTGAAGAAGTAATCCGTCTGGCTAAGGAGCAGGAAGTGGATTTTCTCTTTCTTGCAGGGGATTTATTCCACCGACAGCCCCTTGCCAGGGACTTAAAAGAGGTAAACTACCTGTTTTCCACAATTCCCTCTGTTCATGTGGTTTTAATTGCGGGAAACCATGACCGCATCCGGAAAAACTCTGCTTTGATGAGTTTTTCCTGGTGCTCCAATGTTACTTTTTTAATGGAGGAAGAACTGACCTCTGCTATCTTTCATGACTGCAATGTGGAGGTTTACGGCTTCAGCTACCATACAGCAGAAATTACGGAACCCCGGTTAAATCAAATGAGTGTTACAGATAACGGACGAATCCAGATCCTGTTAGCCCATGGCGGTGATAATTCCCATGTTCCCATTGATAAAAATATCCTTGCTTCCTCCCCCTTTTCTTACATCGCCCTTGGCCATATCCATAAGCCTCAGGTACTTTTGGAACGCCGGGCTGCCTACTGCGGATCCTTAGAGCCTTTGGATAAAACAGAAACAGGCCCCCACGGTATTTTTTTAGGAGAAATCAGCCCAGTTACCCGGCAGGTGACCGCTCTGGAATTTATTTCCATGAGCCGCTCCCAGTACATTTCTCTGGCTGTTAATGTAACTGCAAAAACAACCAACACGGAACTTGCTTCCCGCGTTTCCCAGGAAATTCAAAAGCGGGGCCTTCAGCATATTTACCGCTTTTACATCCGCGGTATGAGAGATCCGGATATTACCTTTGATTTAGATGTGCTGGAATCCCGGTTCCGGATTGTGGATATGAAGGACGATTCGGAACCCCAATATGATTTCGCTCAGTTATTTGCCGAACATCCCAGCGATATGATCGGTTTTTATATCCGTGCTCTTTTAAAGGATTCTATGAGCCAGGTAGAAAAAAAGGCTCTGTATTATGGGATAAACGCGCTTCTTAAAACAAAGGATGAAAGGAGTTAGGTCATGAAACTGCTTGATTTGCATATAAACGGCTTTGGAAAGTTCCATGACTGTTCCATCCAGTTTGAAGATGGGTTAAATCTGATTTACGGAAAAAACGAGGCTGGCAAGTCTACCCTCCATTCCTTTATCCGAAGTATGCTTTTTGGCATGGAACGGCAGCGGGGCCGCGGGGCAAAAACGGATCAATTCAGCAAATATAAGCCCTGGGACTTAAAAAGCGGCTATGAAGGCCGTCTTCGGGTAGAATGGGACGGCCATATTTACCGCATTGAACGAAATTTCCAGAATGTTCGGGAATTTACAATTATTGATGAAACTCTGGGCAAAGAGGTGGAGCCAACCCGCTCCTTTTTGGACGGCCTGCTCTGCGGTTTAAGTGAAACTGCTTATGTGAATACCATTAGTATCGGCCAGTTAAAAAGTGCCACCGACGGCGGGATGGTTTCCGAGTTAAAAAATTATATTGCAAATATGAACACTTCCGGCAACCTGGCTTTAAATATCACTAAAGCTTCTGCATTTTTAAAATCTCAGCGCAAAGAGCTGGAACGGCAAATGGTTCCGGAAGCAGCCAGAAGCTATACCTCCCTTCTTGGCGATATCCGAAATATGGAGCGGGAAATCGCTTCCCCTGACTATGAAAACCATGTGACGGAATATCAAAAGAAAAAAGCGGAAGCAAAACAAGAGTTTCAGCGGCTTCAGGAAGAAAAAGAAGAATTGCTGCAGAAAATCGCCAGAGGACATCAGGTTCTGGAATCAAACAAATTTACGGACGAAGCATCTATTCAGGCTTATGAAGATCACAGCCGGCAAATTTACGATGACTACTCATCTGCAAAAACCTTGTGTGAGAAAAAATCCCGTACTGCCGGGGCTGGAATTATGTTAGTTTTCGGATTTTTAATGGCAATTGGAAGCATCGCTTTCACCCTTTTGGCTTCACAAAATTGGAAACCTCTTTTAAACCTGATTTTCCGCTTTCATATCAACCGTTTTCTGCCGTCTGTCCTTTTACTGCTGGTTTCTTCTGTCTTTCTGGCTTCAAGCCTTTTGATTTTCGCCAAAAACGGAAGCTACCGGAAAGATATGGATTACTGCAAGAAACTAATGCAGGAAATATTTTCCAGGCATCTGGGAGATGAGTCTGTAACCCCGGAAGCTATGAATGCATTTCTAACAAGGATGGCGGAATTTAAGCGGCTAAGCCATGCCGTAATCAGTTCAGAAGCCAGCGTGGCAAAATTAACAGCACAGCTCAATCAGCTAAATTCCAAACAAAGCGGACTTGGGGAAGAAATCGAAAAGCAGCAGAAACTCCAGTGGGAATTAGAAAAAAAACTGGAACATCTGGCCAACTGTAAAACACAGGCAGAAGCATTAAAAACTGTATTAGCGGAAAATGACCGGATCGCCCAGGAGCTGGAAGCCATTGATTTAGCACAGGAAACTATGGCCGATCTTACCACATCCATCCGTGATTCCTTCGGCCTTCATCTAAATAAAGAAGCCTCTGATCTAATCAGCGGAATTACCGGAGGCATTTATTCCAGCATGAGCATAGATGAAAATCTGAATATATTTATGAATACAAAAACTAAGCTGGTCCCGGTTGAACAGGTCAGTTCCGGAACTATGGATCAAGTGTATCTGGCTCTCCGTCTGGCGGCTGCCAGGCTGATTCAAAAAGGGCCGGAAAGAATGCCTATGGTTTTTGATGACAGCTTTGTGCTTTACGATGATGAGCGTCTTCAGACTGCCCTCAAATGGCTTACTGACACATTCCACCAGCAGATCATTATGTTTACCTGCCATCAGCGGGAAGCACAGATCCTGAAAGCAAACCAAATCAAGTTTCACTTAATTGAAATTTAAGTTTGAAATTAAAACAGACAGCAGCGGAGATTGTTACATATGCCATCTCCGCCGCCGCCTAATCTTTTTCATCTTTATAACAGAACAAATTCTATTTCCCGGATCTGGCCAGGGATACTGCTTCTGTTAAGTTCCCGGCCTGGCCGCTTCGGATCAGCCTTGCAAGCTCCGCCAGCTTATCCGGCTGCATAAACTCCTTTCCAATATAGATTTCATATTTGTCAGTAAGTTCCAAAGACTTCTCTTTTACCTGCCGTTCTGCTTCTTCCCGCCTTTTTTCCGTCCTTTCATAGGAATGGGTTAACTGCTGGATTTTATCCTTGCTGCTGTTAATAATTTCGTCTGAAATAATTGTCTGGGTCACCGTATCGAAGGTATTGATAGCTTCTTGTTTTTTGGCCGCCAGCTCTGCCAATTCCTGTGCCATCCTGGATATTTCGTCATCGAATTTTTCCAAATTGTAAATGGCTTCATTTCGATCCCGCCGGATTCCTTTTGTTATCTGACGGATTTTTTTCTGGTTGGAATTCAGCTTATCCCGAATCATCCGCCCTTGGCGGATTACCTCTAAATTACCGATTTTTGTATGGTTTCCCACAGTTAAATAAATACTGCCTAACAGTACAATATCTATCAAATAAATCACAACCAGCATCCAGCTTCGCCGCGCCTCCTCCGGAATCATATGGTAGCCGCCCCATGGAATTCCGGCAAAGCAAACCAATATAACCAGAAGGAGGATTCCGATCTCTTTTAATGTCCTTGGCATGTATAATGCATAATACCAGCCATGACGGCAAAAGGCAGGAACCCCTTCTCTCTGAAACAGGCTTTTTATTTCCAGGCTAATCTGCCGGTTCTCTTCCCGAAGGCCTGCTGTTTCTTCCATAATCCGATCTTTCATCCCCTGGCTTTTTGCTTTTTCCCGCTTTGCCTTTGCTTTTTTTAACCGTTCCTGCCCCTTGGAAATCTGTTTATCATAACTGGAATTTACTTCTTCCCTTCTTTTTTTTATCGTCAGAAAAACCAGATCATCCACGGCCTTTTTTTCTGCTTCCAACTGTTTTTTTAACTGTTTTTCTTCCAATTCAAGCTGGCTGTATTCCTTTTGAATCCGGTTCAGTGTTTCCACCGCCTGTCTTGCCTCTCCCAAGAACGCCGCATGATCCGTAATGGGCTGTATCATACTTGCTGTCCTCCTTCGTACTTTTTCCGTTCACTTTCCTGTTTTCTTTCGTTATAATTGTAAAGTATTTTCCATGCAATTACAAGAGAAAGCCGCACTCCCTTCTTTACTTTCCCGCAGTTTTTCGATATACTTTAACTGACAATAAGGAACATCCCCATAAGGAGGTGGTACTATGTTTCGCATGTGGGGGAAAATCTGGAAAGATAACCACTTGTTAAAGGATACGGTTATCTGCATGACAGACTATTCCATGTCCAGAACACAAATGGTTTTCGGGGCTTTGGAGGATATCTGCTATCAATTTGATTTGGGACATCCGATCTGGCTGGATTCTAATATCCATGCATTTAAGCACCATGATAAAACCCGGTTTTCCCAGGATAATTTTGTAGAAGGTATTGACTTTGACTATCTGGAAATCCAGGTAATCGAAGAATAAAGCAAAGGCTGCCCTAACATCATCCTGGGCAGCCTGTTGGATATATGATTGCTTGATTTACTTTTCCTTTTTATAAACGCTTTAATAATGCTTCCCTGGCATCCTCATAACCAGGTTTTCCTAACAATGCAAACATATTTTTCTTATAGCTTTCTACACCAGGCTGGTTAAACGGATTTACGCCTAACAGATATCCGCTGACGCCGCATGCAAACTCAAAGAAATAGAATAGCTGGCCAAGATAGTACTCATTTTGCTCCGGTATGGTTACCATCAGATTGGGAACTTGTCCGTCTGTATGTGCCAGAATCGTTCCATTCATAGCACTCTTATTGACAAAATCTACGGTTTTTCCCGCCAGATAATTCATACCATCTGTATCCACTTCTTCCTCTTTCAGCACAATCTCGGCTGGAGAATCCTCTACATTCAGTACTGTTTCAAACATAATTCTTGCGCCGTCCTGGATAAACTGCCCCATAGAATGCAGATCTGTGGTCAGATCCACGGCTGCCGGGAAGATTCCTTTCTGATCTTTTCCCTCGCTCTCGCCGTATAACTGCTTCCACCACTCAGATATATAATGCAAGCTTGGCTCATAGTTTGCCACTACTTCCACATTTTTGCCTTTGCGTAAAAGGATATTGCGGACTGCTGCATAAGAAACAGCAGGATTGGACTCATATGGGGTATCCAGTGCAATCGCCCTCATTGATGCTGCACCTTCCATCAACTGATCCAAATTTGCACCGCTGACTGCAATTGGAAGCAGTCCTACTGCTGTCAATACAGAGAAGCGGCCGCCTACATCATCCGGAACCACAAAGGACTCATAGCCTTCTTCATTTGCCAGGCTCTTTAATGCCCCTCTGGCCTTATCTGTGGTTGCGTAGATTCTCTTATTGGCTTCCTCTTTTCCATATTTCTGAATCAGCAGATCTTTAAACACACGGAATGCAATCGCCGGCTCTGTGGTTGTCCCAGACTTGGAAATAATATTAATTGAAAAATCTTTCCCCTCTAATAAATCAGATAAATCCTTTATATACTTGCTGCTGATGCTGTTTCCTACAAAATAAATCTCCGGTGTTTTTCTGGCCTCTTTGGAAAGTACATTGTAGAAACTGTGGGATAAAAATTCGATGGCAGCCCTTGCACCCAGATAGGAACCTCCAATGCCGATTACCAGCAGCACATCGGAATCAGACTGGATTTTCTTTGCAGCTTCTTTAATTCTTGCAAACTCTTCCTGGTCATAGTTTACCGGCAAATCGATCCATCCCAAAAAGTCATTTCCCGCTCCTGATTTGCTCACTAATACTTCCTTCGCGCACCCAGCCAGAGCTTTCATATTTTTCAGCTCTTCCTCTGATATGAAACAAGATGCTTTTGAATAATCAAATGTTACATTCTTTCCCATCGCTTATCCTCTCCTATCCTGGATTCTATCCAAATGTTCTTTTTGTATCCTGCGCATAAACGCTTGTCTACTTTGTTAAGTATATCATAAACTCCTTTTTTCGTCCATGTTTTTACTGCTTCTTCCTCCGCTTTTCAGTCCCTGGGTTACTGTTCACAGGATCCTGTGAACGTAACCGCATATGCCCATTTAAAATCGCCTGACGGCGATGGGGCAGATGCTTTTCCGCCATAACTGTACTGGCTTATGACGAATCAGCGTGGTGATTCGTCATGTGTGAACAGTAACGTCCCTGGCACAATGTAATATTAACCCAAATACTCCCGAATGATCTCTCCTAAAACCTTAATCTCTTCCGGCTTTAAATCTTTCATCCAGTTTTCACCTGCCGACAACCCTGCAGATGCCTTTCCTGCCGCTTTTTCCTGTGGTCCGGAGGGCTGTACGCTGCGTCCGGCAGCGGCTTGCTCTAAACTTTTTCGGAGCTGTGTAAGGGCTTCATCTTCAACTGCCTTGTCTTTGCTTTCCTCCTCTGGCTGGCTGCGCCCCCTCTTGGGATTTCCATCCCGGCTTCCCTTAATAAGCATTGGGCCTCCTTCCCGGACTCCCGGCGAAGCACTTCCTTTTCCGTTTAATGCTTCTTCTCGTTTTCTGCCTCTTAACATGCGGACCGGGGCCTCCTGCCCCTGAGAAGGCTGCTTGCCCTTTGCGCCTTCTTTTTCTTCCTCTAAATCGGGAAGCCTGTCCCTGCTGAGCCGTTTCCAAAGAACATTCTCCAAATAATCCTGAATTCCTATAACAAGCCTTCTTCGCTTGTCGCCCAGAGCCGCCCCATAGTCAACTATAATATTAAATATCCCTGTCAACACACCCATGGAACTGTACAGCACGATATAATACGAATCACACCGATACCAATAAGACAAAAAGGCGGCTGCCCCGCCTAATAAAAAGCAAAGGGCTGTCATTTGATTGGAAAAGGAACTCCAGCCTTCCGGCGTAAACATCCCTATCCGAGCTTCATAAATCTGCTTCTCTACAAATACCCTGGTATTGGACATACCCTGGTTCAGCCGGTATGTATCTTCTGCCCGCTGCCGTAAATCCCGCAGCCATTTATTCTTCGTAAGCATCATGTTTCCTGTTTCCTTTATTAATCCTTTGTAGAGGTTACGCGCTGCCAGCTTGCTTGCCATTCCCATAAGGCAAACGGCTGCCAGAATGTAAATTGCTTTGCCTGTCTGTAAAAATTCCAGCATAATAATAGCTCCCCTTTCTTCCTGGCGTATTTTGCTGCGCCTGATAGAATCCATTATAATCGCCGGATTTCTATTTGGGAAGATAGAAGAGCCTAGAATCGTTCGTCAAATTCTGCATAAAATCGCGCGGAAACGTAAAAACAGTGCCGTTACGGATTCAGATTCATTCCATAATACTCCTGTGAAACCACTGCCTTTCAGCAGATATGAGGCATTGTGCCTTGTACCGAAAGAAAGGCCAAAGGGAAGATGACAGGCGATGCGGTACTTCCCCCTCTGACAGCAGTGGGCAATCCCATAAACGGCAAGTACTAATTTCTCAAAATTAGTACCGCTTGATCATTTCCAGCAGCAGGTTGACAGAATGCTCAATGGCTTTTGCCTCAAAGGTTTCATAATCCATATTCGCACTGTCGTCTGCTTTATCAGAAATCGCACGGATTATCAAAACCGGAATCTGATTCAGCCATGCAGCCTGAGCAATAGCCGCCCCTTCCATTTCTGTACAGCTTCCGCCAAAGGTTTCTGACAGCCACTGCTTTTTTTCCTTACTGGAGATAAACTGATCTCCACTTACGATTCTTCCGATATGGGTATGGATGTCCGGATTCACAAGGCTGCAGCACTGGTTTGCCAAGTCCTTAAGTGCCTCATCTCCCGGAAACGAAAATAGATCCATTTGAGGAATCTGCCCTACGGGATAGCCAAACCCGGTTGCATCCATATCATGCTGCAGCGCATCGGAAGAAAGAACAATATCGCCGATGTCAATCTCTGCTTTCAGCGAACCTGCTATTCCCGTATTAATGATCCCGCTTACATGGTAATCATCTGCTAAAATCTGAGTGCACACAGCAGCATTTACCTTACCAATTCCGGAGCGTACCACTACTACCTCTTTCCCGTCTAAATTCCCCTTATGAAAACTCATTCCTGCTTTCTTTGTTACTGTAACTTGTTTTAAGCACTCTCTGATTTTTGCTACTTCTTCTTCCATTGCTCCAATAATTCCTAACATAAGACAGCCTCCTGTTCCATATAGTTTAATAGTATTGGCTGCTGTTTTCAGCCCCAATTTATCTATTGTATTATTATAAAGAACTTGACAATCTTTTTCAATCCATTATACTAAGATTCATAGCATTCTTTGTATAAACCTGAATTTAAGGAGGAATTTATGGACTATAAAACTCAAGGTGTCTGCTCCCGCGTGATACATTTTGATGTAGAGAATAACCGGCTGAAAAATGTGGTTTTTGAAGGCGGCTGTGCCGGAAATACTCAAGGTGTAGCCCGTCTGATTGAAGGAATGGATATTGACGATGCAATCAGCCGCTTAGAAGGAATCCACTGCGGGCCGCGTCCTACATCATGTCCGGATCAGCTTGCAAAAGCCTTAAAGCAATATAAAGCAAATTTATAGCCTATATAGGCATCTTTAAAAAGTACAGCTTGTCAGACTGGCAGACTGTACTTTTTAAGCTTACAGGCAAACTGCAGGCAAATAAAAACAGACTTATGACCTGACAAAAAGAGATGGGAAGGCTTTATGAAGCCGGTCCCATCTCTTTTCTTGTATTGATATACTGCACAATCCCCATGGCTACTGTCCATGCGATTTTATCCTGATACTCCTCCGTTTCCAAAAGGGACGCTTCTTTCGGATTAGACAAAAATCCTGCTTCCACAATGATAGAAACCGGCTTTGAATGGGACAGCAGGTAATAACTTCCGTTGGCTTTTGCCTGCCTTTTGTTTTCATCTCCCAAACAATAGTCAAACCGTTTCTGCATAAGCTGTGCAAACCGCTTACCTTCTTCTGAATTCTGATAATAAAACACCTGCGCTCCTGCTACCTCCGGCTGATGATAACTGTTCTGATGAATGCTTACCATTACATCCGCCTTTGCTCCATTTATGATATCAATCCGTTTTTTCATATCAGTGGACTTTTTGTTCTTATCAGAAGTACCGTACAAACCGTCATCGCCCTTTCTGGTTAAAACCACTTCTATGTCACTTTGTTCTAAATATACCTGCAGCCTCTTTATGATCTTAAGGTTAATATCCTTTTCAAGCTGTCCGTCCACACCTACTTTTCCAGGATCCATTCCTCCATGTCCAGGAGGTGGGAACAGACCAAAAAGCACTTGTTTACTTTTGTTATTTTTCTATTAACTCCCATTCCTTCAAAAAATCCTCTGGTGTAACCGCAGGAACGAAAGAGCTTGTAAAATCTTTTATATTTCTGGTAATAATCATTTCAGCATGATAGCTTACTGCACATTCCATCTGCAGGCAATCCTCAAAATCATCAAAATTTCGGTTCTGAACAGCCGACAAAAGCTTGCCTTTATCAATCTGGTCAATGTCAAAAATATTACACAAGTCTAAAATCACCTGTCTTCGGGTATCTACATCCATGGTCTTTCTTAAAATATAAAAAAGGTTGGGGATTGTATGTGCGGCAAGAACCCCCATTACCTTTTTATCTGCGCACAACTTTATAATTTTATCCGCATTATGATAATACTCTTTTCTTCCCATCAAAGCATCTAAAATAACATTGGTATCAACCAAGACTTTCATACTTTTCCTCCAATGCCTGGGCAAGTTCCTCTTTATCGTCTGTTTCCTCCATCCCCTCTTTTCTATATTTTTGCAGATCCTGGTAAGCAAGCTGTGAAACCATCTTATTGTCCTCCTGATTTATGCACAGCCCTTCCAGTCCCTCTAAAATATTGACTACAAATATTACTTTATCATCAGGAAGCCTCCGAATAATATTCACGGCACGTTCTTTTATTTGGGTCATTTCTAATAACTCTCCTTTCCAAATGATATTCCTAATCAATATGGGCTGTCTTCTTGGCAACCAGAGCCATACAGCACTCTCAATCCCTCATTTTTTAAATTCTGATAAATATACGTCTGAATATAAGCGGTTATTATACTCCCTGCTCCTGGCGTAGCAGCGGACATAGATCCACTCGTCACAGCCATCGTCAATTAACTCCTCTTTATCTAAAACCAAGCTGTCGCACAACTCATGTTCTAATACCCGGGATACTAATGTGGTCTTATAAGGTTTGTCGAAATAAATAATCCCATTCTTTTCACGCATTTCTGGCATGTCTATCCCACACTGCTTTCCATCATGAGTATAACATTCTGCCTGATAGATTGCAAGTCATCTAAAATCTTGCCGACACGCTTAAACAGACTTGATAAACAGCCCATCAAACTCTCCGCTGAACTTATAGACAATTTCAATATGCTTATCTTCATAAACATAAATCTTATCAATAAACTCCACTACTGTAATACGATCAAGTTTTGTGATCTGGCCATTCTCCAAGAGCCTCTCTATCCACGGGTTAGAAAGCACATCGCTGACCTTGGAAATGGACTTCTTCAGCAGCTTGATTTCATTATTTAAACGGTCAATATCTGCCTGGATTGCTGTCTTATCTCTGTTGTACTCCTCTTTGCTGATTGTTCCATCATACAGCAAATGCCTGGCACATTTTAAACGCTCTCTGTACTGATAGATTCTCCGGTTTTTGTTTTCAATCTCACACCCAACCTCGGAAAACTCTGGCTTTGGTATTCGTTGATATTTCTCTGCCAGTTCCCGCAGGTTTTCCGCCTGACGAATGATTTGATTCAAATCGTCAATGACAATCTCACGAAGCAGCTTATCTGACACATAATGGCTTGTACACTTTGGGGCATTTTCTCCAAGCAGCTTTTTATGCTGACTGTAATCGCGGAAGGTTGCACAATTATAGTATAAATACTTCACCGTGTCACCGCTTTTTCTCTGTGTGTAGCTGTCCCACTTTTTCCGCATAGCATGACGGCAATCTCCACACTTTAGTATGCCCTTAAAAATAGTTACTTCATCTTTTTTTGTCCTATCACGTTTAATTTCTTTCATCATAGATTGGGCAGTTTTCCAGTCTTTCTTAGAAATAATCGCTTCATGTGTTCCTTCACAGCGAATCCACTTGTCTTTCTCTACCCGTGTTGGCTTGTCATCGGTTAATTTCCGTTTTACCTGCTTATGCTGAACCAGCGTCCCTGTGTATGTTTCATCCATTAAAACCTTTTTGACTCCATCACTCCGCCAATGTACTTCCTCATCGGAAATTTTTTTACTGCACCTGAAATTCGAGCCATGAAGCCGTTTATAGGCAGCAGGATTTACAATTCCATCCCTGGTTAGACCATCTGCAATTTCTCTAGGAGAAATTCCACGCAGATACTCGTCAAAAATCCTTTTAACCACAAGAGCAGCCGTAGGATCAATCAAAAGATGGTGTTTATCTTCAGAGTCCTTCTGATACCCATAGGGGGCAAATGCCCCCACGAACAATCCCTTCCTCTGCATGGAATGCATACCAATACTAATGTTCCGGTGCTGCTGTTCCGAGTACTCCCGGTTAATCAGCAGACGGAACCTATCTGCAATATCCGGCTCCTTATACAAGCTATCATAATTATCTCCAATAGCAATCAGCCGGATTTCCCTGCCGTTTTGCTCAAATTCCCTTTCCAGATATTTTTGCATCTCCGTATCATACCGACCCAGACGGGACAGATTTTTTACCACAATGCAGTCAATTCGATTTTCTTTTATATCACGCATCATCTCCTGAAACCCGCTTCGGTCAAAATTCATCCCTGTGCGGTCATCATCACAGTAAACTTTATATTCCTCAAGTTCAGGTTCTTCCCCTGCTTGTCCATTGAGGATTTCGATAAAAGCTCTGCAATAATCGGTCTGGTTTTGGATACTCTGGCTTAAATCCGTTTTCTTTTTCTTATCTCTGTCTTCATCGGACAGCCTGACATAAATCCCCACACTCCATTTATCTGCATATCTGGAATTATGTAGATGGAATCTGGCTTTTTTCTTCTCCATCGAATTCCTCCCTGGCAGTACTGTGAATCTGAAGCAGACGTTCAACTGCTTCCATACATGAAAACTTTGACTGATAACTGCGGATAACCACCCGCCCCTTAGTTTCTCTCTTTCCAACCTTAACCTGGTTTTTCATATTGATCCATTTGCTGCGTTTTCTAACAACGTATTCAAGGAATTTGCAGAATATGAATATAATCCTGCATCAGAATCCTGGCACTTTGTAAACGCTCTCTGAACTGATGGATTCTCCTGTTTTTGTTCTCAATCTCACGCTGAGCCCCAGGGAACTCTGCCTTTGGTGTTCGCTGGTGTTTCTCTGCCAGCTCCCTCAGATTTTCTGCCTGGCGGATGATTTGATTGAAATCGTTTATTATAATCCCCCAGAGGTTTTTGTTTTATAGGGCGCAATTTCCCATAAAAAAAGCCACCGGCACTTTGCTGCCAATGGCTTTAAAAAATTTTGTTTATTAATTAAACTGTGTTACTGAATCCAAACTCCGTCTGCATTTACCATACATCCGTCTGGTGTGGTGGTATTGGTGAGCATATATCCGTCAGCCCCCATATAATACCATAAACCGCTCTCAGGCGACTGATACCATTGATTCATCAGATAGGAACCATCCGGATTCTCGATCCACCAGCCCTTGCCGTCCTGCTTCCAGACAGGCGCAGACCCAGCCTGGCTGGCTACGGGAGCGCTGACATTGACTCCAAGCTTTATCAGCAGGGCATCCAGTTTAGCCGGGTCAG
>JAAWIS010000124.1 GCA_022796475.1 Lachnospiraceae bacterium
CGGACAGCCGGGTCCACTGCCGATTGGCAGCCTTGTGTTGCCTTATTGATTGAGTTAAAAGCTCAAATTTTATAAGTTGGTTACTTCATAACCGAAATGTGTTATGTGCACAGACTTGTGAAACGGTCAATAAGAGTAGTAAAAGTAGTATTGCTATATAGACTCTGATCTATCCGTCTTATCTGAATAGCTTTTTCCATTTCAATTTTTGTGTTTCCCCATAATTTTTTGGTATGGGTATTTTGAAGAAGATTGGAATTATGAAGTTGATCTGATGATAACCGCAAGTTGTGCAGGCAGCACAGCTTGCGGTTTTTTAGTACCAATAGTCAGAAAAAGGAGCACTTACAAAATTGAAAAAGACTGGAACCTATCCAAATCAAACAAATCAAAACAGGGCACCTATTTTTGAGGCGCTGGAATCCTTCCGGCAAATGCGGGTTGTTCCCTTTGACGTGCCGGGCCACAAGCGAGGCCGGGGCAATCCAGAGCTGACTGCGTTTTTAGGACAGCAGTGTATCGATGTGGATGTGAACAGCATGAAGCCTCTTGACAACCTTTGTCATCCGGTATCGGTTATCATGGAGGCAGAAAAACTGGCAGCAGACGCCTTTGGTGCGGCCCATGCCTTTCTAATGGTAGGCGGCACCACAAGCTCTGTGCAGAGTATGATCCTGGCTTCCTGCAAGCGGGGGGATGAGATCATCCTGCCCCGCAACGTTCATAAGAGTGTTATTAACGCATTAGTTCTGTGCGGTGCAGTGCCAGTATACGTCAATCCAGATGTGGACCAGCGGTTGGGTATTTCCCTGGGGATGCGCCGGGAGCAGGTGGCAAAAGCGATTGCTGAGCATCCAAATGCAGTGGCAGTATTAGTGAATAACCCTACCTATTACGGCATTTGCAGTGACCTGCGGGCTATCGTCAAAATGGCTCATGCCGCCGGGATGAGATGTCTTGCAGACGAGGCCCACGGCACTCATTTCTATTTTGGCGGCGGACTGCCGGTATCGGCAATGGCAGCAGGGGCAGATATGGCCTCCGTATCCATGCACAAAAGCGGCGGCAGCCTGACTCAGTCCAGCCTGCTGCTGGTAGGGCCAAATGTCCATGCAGGATATGTGCGGCAGATCATCAATCTGACGCAAACCACATCCGGCAGTTACTTGCTGATGTCCAGCCTGGATATCAGCCGCCGAAACCTGGCTCTGCGGGGCCGGACAGTTTTCCATCAGGTGGCGGACATGGCAGAATACGCCAGACAGGAGATCAACGCTGTAGGCGGATATTACGCCTTTGGCCGGGAGCTGATGAATGGAGATTCAGTGTTTGATTTCGACATCACTAAGCTCAGTGTCCATACTTTAGATATTGGTTTGGCCGGCATCGAGGTGTACGATATACTGCGGGATGAATACGATATCCAGATTGAATTCGGCGACATCGGCAATATTCTGGCCTATCTCTCTATGGGAGATCGTCTTCAGGAGGTGGAGCGGCTGGTCAGCGCTCTGGCGGAAATCCGAAGGCGCTACCAGCGGGATCAGACAGGCCTTCTGACTCAGGAATATGTGGAACCAGAAGTGGTGGCAAGCCCACAGGAGGCCTTTTACGCGGAGAAAATCAGTCTGCCCTTGAAAGAAACCAAGGGGAGGGTATGCAGCGAGTTTGTCATGTGCTATCCACCTGGTATTCCGCTGTTGGCTCCTGGAGAACGGATTACGGAGGAAATCCTGGAGCACATCCAATACGCCAAGGAAAAAGGATGCAGCATGACCGGCTCAGAGGATCCGGATCTGGAGCGGCTGAATGTGCTGGAGCATGTCTGAACCTTCATTTTTGCAATCGGAACCTTCTAAATTATGGAAGAAACATCTGGCGGAAAGCAATATTCAGACACGCCTTAGCGTGAAAGGAGAACAACAATGGAAATGTGGTTTAGTGAATTTCATACCCCAGACGTAAAGCACAGCATCCGGGTTAACCGGCACCTGTATTCCAAACAGAGTGACTATCAGCGGATTGATATCTTTGAAACGCCGGAATTTGGCCGGGTGCTGACGTTGGATGGCAATGTGATGCTGACAGAACGGGATGAATTTATTTATGATGAGATGATTACCCATGTGCCTATGGCAGTGCATTCCGGTATCCGGGATATTCTGGTTATTGGTGCAGGAGATGGAGGGGTGGTGCGGGAGCTGACCCGGTATGACCGGGTAGAGCATATCGATCTGGTAGAGATGGATCCCCTTGTGGTAGAGGCCTGCAGAACGTATTTACCCAGCAACGCTTGTCGAATGGACGATAGGCGGGTACATATCCATTTTGAGAATGCGCTGAAATTTATCCGCCGGCAGGAAGCAGCATACGACTTGATCATTGTGGACTCCACAGATCCTTTCGGACCTTCAGAGGGACTGTTTACCCGGGAATTCTACGGCAACTGCCATAATGCTTTGCGGGAAGACGGCATTATGGTCAATCAGCAGGGAAGCCCCTTCTACGCCGAGGATGCCGGGGCTATGCAGCGCAGTCACAAGCGTATTGTCAGTACCTTTCCTATCAGCCGGGTTTACCAGGCCCATATCCCCACTTATGCGGCCGGGTATTGGCTGTTCGGCTTTGCCAGCAAAAAATATCATCCAACTGACGATCTGAACACAGAAGCATGGCAGAAGCTGAATCTGCACACCCGTTACTATACACCCAGGCTTCATGTGGGCGCTTTTTGCCTGCCAGCGTTTTTGGAGGAAATGCTGCGGGAAGTGGAGGGATAAAACATGCTGAAACCGAATATAGAGAATTTTATTGGCTGTGACTGCAATTATGAACGCGCTCATATAGTTTTGTATGGCGCACCCTTTGATTCCACCACTAGTTTCCGGCCTGGAGCAAGGTTTGGCCCCTCCGCCATGCGCCATGAAAGTTTCGGGCTGGAAACCTATAGTCCCTATCAGGATGCAGATTTAGCAGACTGTGCCGTATTTGACAGCGGCGATCTGGAGCTTTGTTTCGGCAGCGCACAGACGGCATTAAAGGACATTGAAGCATGTGCTGACGAAATATTGGATGATGGAAAACTTCCTCTGCTTCTGGGTGGTGAGCATCTGGTTACGCTAGGCGCCATCCGCGCTGTAGTGAAGCGGTATCCGGATCTTCACATCGTTCATTTCGATGCCCACGCCGATTTACGGTACGATTATCTGGGGGCAAAGCTCTCCCATGCCTGTGTCCTGCGGCGGTGCCATGAACTGGTAGGAGATGGGCGCATCCATCAGTTTTGCATCCGAAGCGGCCACAGAGAGGAGTTTTGTTTTGCTGGTGCACATACAGATATGCATCTTTTCTCGTTTGATGGTTTAGAAAAGACCGTTGCGGCTTTGAGGGATCAGAAGGTTCCCATCTACTTTACGATTGATCTGGACTGTTTAGATCCTGCCGCATTTCCAGGAACCGGTACGCCGGAGGCAGGCGGCGTTAGCTTTCTCCATTTACTGGAGGCCATCCAGAGGGTTTGTACTGCCCATGTAGTGGGAGCCGACGTTAATGAGCTGGCCCCTATGCTGGATTCTAGCGGCGTTTCCACAGCTACTGCTTGCAAAGTGCTGCGAGAATTGATTTTATCTTTACATAAAATGAATTTTGAATAAAAGGAGATTACCTACTATGAGCAAAGTTCTTGTTATCGGCTGCGGCGGCGTTGCGTCCGTTGCCATCCACAAATGCTGTCAAGTTAGCCAGGTATTTACTGAGTTGTGTATTGCCAGCCGGACAAAGTCAAAATGCGACAAGCTGGCTGCAGAGCTGGCCCCTAAGACGGCAACCAAAATCACCACTGCACAGGTAGACGCGGACGATGTACAGCAGGTCATCGATCTCATTAATGATTACAAGCCAGATCTGGTGATGAATATTGCCCTCCCCTACCAGGACTTGACCATCATGGATGCCTGTTTAGCATGTGGGGTGAATTACATGGACACTGCCAACTATGAGCCGGAGGACACAGATGACCCGAAATGGCGGGCTGTCTATGAAAAGCGCTGCAGAGAGGCAGGCTTTTCCGCTTATTTTGACTACAGTTGGCAGTGGGCTTACCGAAAGAAGTTCGAAGAGGCCGGGCTTACTGCTTTGCTGGGCTGCGGTTTTGATCCAGGGGTAACACAGGCATACTGTGCTTATGCCAAAAAGCATGAGTTCGATACCATTGATACCATTGATATTCTGGACTGCAATGGTGGCGATCACGGCTATGCTTTTGCTACTAACTTTAATCCAGAGGTTAATCTTCGGGAGGTTTCCGCCCCTGGCAGCTACTGGGAAGAAGGACATTGGGTGGAAATTCCACCTATGAGCATTAAGCGGGAGTATGACTTTGATCAAGTGGGACACAAGGACATGTATCTGCTCCATCATGAAGAAATTGAAAGCCTTGCACTGAATATTCCTGAGGTGCGGCGGATCCGTTTCTTTATGACTTTTGGGCAGAGTTATCTGGACCATATGCGCTGTCTGGAGAATGTAGGGATGCTGTCCACCAGTCCTGTGGAATTTGAGGGGCATCAAATTGTACCCATCAAATTCCTGAAAGCCCTGCTGCCTGATCCAGCCAGTCTGGGTCCCCGTACCAAGGGCAAGACTAACATCGGCTGTATCTTTACCGGAAAGAAGTCTGGTCAGGACAAGACGTACTATATTTATAACGTTTGCGATCATCAGGAATGCTACCGCCAGGTAGGCAGTCAGGCTATCAGCTACACCACTGGTGTACCTGCTATGTGTGGTGCACTGATGCTGCTGACCGGTAAATGGAACAAGCCTGGCGTCTACACGGTGGAGGAGTTGGATCCGGATCCTTTCCTGGCAGCGCTGGACCAGTACGGCCTGCCAAGGAGCGAGAACCGGGCGCCGGTTTTAGTGGACTGATGGGATACGATGCGAAAAAATTCCATCCAGCCTTTGAAGGTCTGAATGGTTTGCTACCAGAGGAATTATTTGGGGAATTGCCTACGCCGTGTTATATACTGGATGAGGCCATGCTGCGCCGGAATGGCGAGATTTTAGCTGGCGTGGCGGAGCGGACGGGCTGCAGGATTCTGTTGGCTCAGAAGGCATTTTCCAACTATGACCTTTACCCTGTTTTATCGCCGTATCTGGCCGGGACAGAAGCCAGTGGACTGTATGAAGCCCGGCTAGGGGCGGAAACGATGCCGGAAAAAGAGGTTCATGTCTTCTGTGCAGCTTATCGGGAAGAGGAGTTTGATGAGCTGCTGCAATATGCAGACCATATTGTATTCAATTCCCCACGCCAGCTGGAGCGGTTTGGTCCCTGCGCCAGGAAGGCTGGAAAGAGTATTGGACTGCGAATCAATCCGGAGTGCTCTACCCAGGAGGGCCATGTTGTCTATGACCCCTGTGCTGATGGAAGCCGTCTGGGGACCACCCGCGATCAGTGGGATAGAAAGATGTCGTCAGAGCTGACTGGGCTGCTGGACGGACTGCATTTCCATACTTTGTGTGAGCAGGATTCTGATGCACTGGAAATTACACTGAACGCTGTGGAGGAACGCTTCGGCAACATACTGCCTCAGATGAAATGGCTTAATTTCGGTGGTGGGCATCATATTACCAGGCCTGGATATGATATCCCTCGGCTGGAACGGTGTATTCACCAGGCACAGAAGAGATGGAATCTGCAAGTCTATTTAGAGCCGGGGGAAGCCTGTGCGTTGAATGCGGGCTATTTGGCTACTCGTGTATTGGATGTACTGCAAAACGGCGAAACACAGATTGCAGTTTTGGATACCAGCGCCGCCTGCCATATGCCAGATGTACTGGAAATGCCTTACCGCCCTCCGCTGCTGGGTGCAAAGGAACAGGGAGAGCTGCCCTGCACGGTCCGTCTGGGCGGGCCTACTTGTTTGGCCGGAGATGTGATTGGAGATTATAGTTTTGCTGCACCGTTGCGGGAGGGAAACTTGCTTCTGTTCGGCGATATGGCAATCTATACGATGTGTAAGAACAATACTTTTAACGGGATGGCATTGCCAGGCATCTTTGTTCTCTGTAATGGAAAAAAGTTACAATGTCTCAGAAAATTTGAATATGCAGATTTTAAGCAGCGTTTGGGGCGATAGGATTATAAACGCAAGTGCATGACCATTTTTTCTATCTCTTTAAGATTAAAGATCTTCTCCTATTGTTTCAGTATCCTTCAAATCTGAACAGCCGGATTCGCAATCTTAGAAATTATGGGAAATATGGTAAAACTAAATCGGGAGCTAATAAAAAGCTCTCGATTTTGTTATAAAAAATATATAAAATTATAAGGAAAAATAAGGATATGAAATGGTTTTTGTAATGCTTACTATGGTATAATCTTTGTTAAGATGATACCGCGCCGGGCAAAAGCGAGTGTGCTGACACATTTACTTTCAGGCAAGTCATTTGGTGAAATGTAAACGTGTCAGCTAGTGTGCGCATCGTATGTGCAGAGCACAAACTATAATTTTGACAGAGATTGAATTCATGAAAAATAGAATATTCTGGAAATGATGTCTGAAAAATAGCTGCATTTGTCAGAATAGAAATGGGGGGTTGACAATTGGAAGCTCAAAGGGGAGGTTTTTACGTCAAATTTTTAGGCGGTTTTTTCCTGGAGTTTGAAGGCAAATCTATTAAAGTCACAAAAAATCTAAAGCAAAAAAGTATGCAGATCCTGCAGATTCTTATAAAGGCAGGTTCTGAGGGGATTTCCCGGAACCGGCTGATTGAGATGCTGGAGTGGAAAGGGGATCACCATGAGAAAAAGCTGAATAATTTAAGATGCCAAACCTGTAAGCTTCGCAGATTTATTTGCGAAGCCGGATTTCCGGAAGGCAGTTATATTTTAAATTTAAAAGGCCAGTACTATTTTAATCTGGATTATAAAACAGAAACTGATATCGGAAAAATGGACAAGTTATATAAAAAGCTGAGAAGCCAGCCAGATTCAGAAAACAGGGAAGCATGGCTTTTAGAAATCATTAACTTGTATCAGGGAGAGTTTCTTCCTTTTTTAACAGCGGAGGAATGGGCAGTGGTAGAAAATGCCCATTACCATTCCATTTATACTTGGTCTGTAACATCCCTTTGCCAGATACTAAGGGAACGAAGCGACTATGCCAAAATGCTGCAGGTTTCCACCAAAGCCAGCCAGATTCATCCCTATGATCAATGGCAGGCAGTTCAGATAGAATGCTTAATCGCTCAAAATAAATATCGGGATGCAGCCGAAATTTCGGAAAAGGCAAATGAAGTGTTTGCAAAAGAGCTGGGAATTGTCCCATTTCAAAAAAAGATGGAACGATTTCTGGAACCAAAGCGAAAAGCAAAGCAGGATCGGGAGATAATGGTACAGGTGATGGAAAGTCTTTCAGAAAAAGCCATGCCTTGCGGGGCGTATCAGTGCAGTTATTCCAGTTTTATTGATATATGCCGGTTCCTGGTTCGGGTATCGGAGAGAACAGGAGAAAAACTGCTGCTTCTGCTGTGTACGCTATGTGGAACCCAGGTGAATTCAGAAGAAATAAAGAAAGAAAACGGGAAACTGGAACAGCAGATGGAACAGTTCAGAAATATTTTGTCAGGGCTGATCCGAAATCATGACATTTATACCCAGTACAGCAAAAACCAGTTTTTAGTGCTGCTTACTATGGCAGGCAAAGAAGCGGCTCCTTTGGTCAAACGTCTTTGCCAGGGCTGGGCAGAGTTTGAAGAAAAAGAATCGATTACAGTAAAATTGGAAATCCAGACGCTTGATACATTTTTCAGAAAGGAAGCGATATAACATGGGAGCAAACCAAACCTTTCTTATCCATATTATTGAAGATCAGAATGCCACGTGGCAGGGAGATATTACATGGATTAACGAAAATAAAACGGAGAGATTTCGAAGCCTTCTGGAATTAATTAAATTGATGGATGCGGCAGTTGGAGCCGGGAAAAAGGAAGAAGAAATGTCACGGTTAACTGGATAACATAATGTTGGGGGCAAATAGCAAAAAAGCAGTCTGAGTGAAAAAGAGCATCAAAAACGTTATTAATCAAGTATTTTATAACGTAAGATGCTCTTTTTGCTTTCTGCAATGAATAGAGATAACATCTTCACACAAAATCTTAAAATAAAAACAAGTTTAATTATCTGAATATTTCTTAGAATAGTCTATAAAATCTAAATATTTCGCAAAATAAAAGGAACCAACTTACAGGGAATTAATAACATAAAAGAGAGGGAGCTGTAAAAAGATTGGAATCCTCTTGATTACTGAGGATTGCGTTTAAAGGCTTAGAAACCGGTATAAAAAGGCAGAAAATAGAAAAAAATACCGGGACATAATGTATA
>JAAWIS010000018.1 GCA_022796475.1 Lachnospiraceae bacterium
TCAGGGGATGCCCGTGAAAAATTGAAGTCACTTTATCCAAAACTCAGTTAATACGGGTTTTGGACATTACCATATTTATCAACCAGACAGAACACTAGTACAGCTTTCCGCGAGTAGCCATTGTAGCAAGTTCAATAAAGTATTTTTCCGGTTTTGTCAGGTAGCAGCCTTTTAATATCGTGATGCATCTCATCCAGGATTCCTTTGGAGGCACGGTAAAGTATACAATAGGAGCGTCAGCTTCTACGTAGGACTGGGGGAAAAAGGCGGGACAGATTTGTTTCTTTACCATGTTGATTACTGTGGAAGTGCTGGTGGATTCAAATAAGACTTTTGGACGGAAACCAGCGTATTCAAATATCTGATCCGTCATCTCCCGGATTCGGGTAGTACGGGAGGAAAGGATGAAATGCTCTTCCCGCAACAGCCTTAAATCAAATTCAGGAAAGGTTCGAAAGCTTTCTTCCCCGGCCAGATATGCCAGGGGATGGCTTTTGGGCACTCCCAGTACGATCAATTCTTCGCACATATCTAAATATTCCAGTTCCGGATGTTTTAAATCTCCTGCATAAGTAGAACAGGCCATGGTTACCTCTTTCTGAAGAACAAGCTGCTCCATAGTTTTTACCCGAGCCTCCCGGATGCGGAAGGTAATATTCGGGTACTTTTCATGAAAAATAGGATAAATCCGGGAAAACATGGCGGATCCTCTCTCCGGCGTGTAGGCTACCGCGATTTCGCCGGCGTTTTCTTCTGCAATATCATGAATGATTTTATAAGTTTCCTCTTTCATATCCAGCATATGCCTGGCAGTATTTAAGTAAATCCGCCCCGCATAGGTAGGGATCATGCTGTGCTTTCTCCGCTCAAAAAGCTGGGTGCCCAGTTCCCGTTCTAATTTCAAAAGCTGCTGATTTAAAGCAGACTGGGTCAGAAACAGATTTTCTGCTGCTTTTGAAATACTCTGTGCCGTTTCAATGGCAATGATATTTTCGATTTGACGCAAATCCATGTAATCCTCCTTGGAGCGTGTCTGAAAATTCATTCCCGCCATCTGTACCTTCCGCTTCGTAGTATATTTGGGCCAAATTCAGTCAACATGGCCCACTATGCCTCCTTCATTTGGCCGAAATCTCCCACAAAGCGGAAGGTACATCTGACGGAAAGCAATTTTCAGACACATTCTCGTAAAGTGTAGTTATATGACAAAAAATATCAATCATTGTCATAAAATTGTTCTGTAAAGTAAATTCGAATAAAAGAAAACTGAAATGTAAGAGCTTTCAAAGCATAATTCCTATATTGACTTAATTGAACTAAGATAAAATATAAAAATCTATAAGTTGAAATAAGTTAATAGCTTTATTATAATCAAATCACATAAAGATTTCAAGTCTGCTGATAAAAAACTATTACATTTTAACAAGCGGGAAAAGGAGAGAAAAGGATGAAAAAGAAATTGTTGGCAATTGTGTTGGCAGGAGTAATGGCATGTTCGCTAGCCGGATGTGGTTCCGGAGGAGGAAGCGGCAGCAATTGGGCTAAAAATGTAGAAGTTCAGGTTCCGGCGAAAGCAGGAGGCGGTACGGATGTTATGGCCAGAGCCCTTGGAACTCAGGTGGCAAAAGACTCCGGTTCTACCATTACTATTGTAAATAATACAGACGGCGGCGGTGTAGTTGCCTGTGAAAAAGGGGCTGCCGGCAAGAAAGACGGCTCGACATTAGTTCAGTTTCATACCACGCTTTTAATCAAAACAGCAACTGGCGTGTTAAAGAAATCAGCAGCAGATGATTTTACAGTAATTGCAGTAGGGGTTCCGGTAGATGAAGCCAATAATGTGCTGGTAGTTTCCGGTGATTCCCCTTATGAAACCTTAAATGATTTGATTGAGGATGCCAAGGCGAATCCTGGCAGCCTTCTGGTGGGAATCGAAACGGGAGGAACGACTCATGTCCAGGCAGGCCTTTTTGCCAAAGCGGCAGGACTGGATGTAAAATATGTGGAAGCTGGTTCCGATACGGAAAAGCTGACGGCGCTAGTTGGAAACAGTATCAATGCAGCTCTGGTTAACGCAAATCAGGCAAAGCAGTATATTGAATCAGGCAAGGCAAAAGCTTTGGCAGTTGTTTCTAATAGCCCGGATGGCGGGCGCAGCTCTGTGCTTCCGGACGTACCGTCTTTTGTTGAGCAGGGTGTAGACTGTTCGTTCCAGATGTTAAGCGTACTGCTGTTAGGGCCGAAAGATATGGATCCTCAGTTGGTAAATCAGATTCATGACTATTATGCAGCGGCAGCCGAAAATGAAGAGGTAAAAGCAACGCTTTCCCCGGCTGGCATGGAGATGACGTTTATGAGCGTAGAAGAAGGATTAAAGACGGTTCAGGATACGCAGACCAGTGTGAACACAGTGGTAGAAGAATTAGGCTTAAAGCAGGAGTAAAGGCTGCTGTAACGCCTAAGGGGTAATGAGTAAAGAAGTTCCCAAAATACAAGGAGGGATAGGATGAAGCTAAAAAGAGATCAGCTTACCGGAGCGGTGCTGGTAATTTTGGGAATTGTGGTTTTTCTTATGACCACAACCTTTTCGATTCCCATAACTGCCTCATATCCGGGGCCAAGGATGCTGCCTACAATTGCAGCCTTTGGGTTTGTTGTGTGTGGTCTGGGAATATTTGCAGAAAGCGCCATGAGCAAAAAAGAAGAAAAACAATTCCTTGCAAAGGAAGGATGGATCCGTGTAATCGTAACTTTAATCGTGATTGCCGCATACATAACAGCAATGACAGTTGCAGGTTATCTGATTGCCACGCCAATTATTTTATACGTACTGACTACCATGTTTGCAAAAGGCAGCCAAACCACGGTGAAAGCCAGGGTAATTTTTTCCGCAGCAGTTTCTGTCATTATCTTTGGAATCTATGTATACGCATTTGGCTTAACACTGCCAGGCGGAATGCTGTTTGGTTAAAGTAGGGCGTTCTATGATTGAATTTATACCATATATTTTAAGCCAGATTGCCCAGCCTTTTAATCTGGTACTCCTTGTTTGCGCAACGGTAATCGGTTTGATTTTCGGTGCAATTCCAGGGTTGTCCGGCACATTAGCGGTTATGCTGTTTATGCCGCTGACCTATTCCATGCAGGCAGGGCCGGCAGTCATTTTTCTGATTGCCTTATGGGTAGGAGGGTGTTCCGGTTCCTTTATTGGATCTGTACTATTAGGGATTCCCGGATCTGCCTCTTCCGTGGCCACCTGCTGGGACGGATATCCTATGGCTCAGAGCGGAAAGGCTGGAAAGGCCTTGGCAATCGGTATGGTTGCCTCCTTTTTGGGAACCTTTTTCAGTGCGCTATTTGCGGCGCTTTTAAGCCAGAAAATTGCGGATGTGGCATTTGCCATGGGGCCATGGGAGTACTTTTCCCTGTGTTTTGTGGCCATCACTATGGTTTTGGCGATTTCAAAAGGAAATATGTTTAAAGGTCTTGCCTCGGCAGCCGTTGGCCTTCTGTTTGCCTCAGTTGGTTTCTCGCCAATTGATGCAGAAGCCAGGTTTGTATTTGATAACATGTATCTGATGAGCGGCCTTGGAATGACCGTAGTATTAATCGGTATTTTCGGTGTGGCCCGTATTGTAGAAGAGTATGGAAAAGGATTCGGCGCACTTCCGGAAGTAGATACCAAGTCTATTAAAGGTCTGGGAATTACGGTTGTGGAGATCATGGCCCAGGGCGTTAATATTATCCGTTCTTTCCTTATTGGCCTCGGGATTGGTTTCCTGCCAGGCATGGGAGCCGGCCTTTCTAACCTGGTAGCTTACTCCAGCGCAAAAAATGCTTCTAAAACACCGGAACAGTTTGGACATGGGTGTCCGGACGGAATCTGGGCGTCAGAGGTTTCTAACAATGCAGCCATTGGCGGTTCTATGATTCCCATGGCAGCGCTGGGAATTCCTGGTGATTCCACCACAGCACTGTTAATTGGGGCGTTAACCATTCATGGTCTGGAAATGGGGCCAATGGTATTTAAAAACAGCGGCAATGTAGTGTATTTAATGTTTGCAACAGTTATGGTATGTGCAATTGTAGTTTTGGTTCTTCAGGCTCTGGGGATGCGGATAATCCCGCTGATTCTGAAGGTTCCGTATCACTTTATGTATCCTGCATTGATTATTATTTCTTTTGTCAGCGCGTACGTGGATTCCAGCAGCCTTTATAAATGCGGAATGATGCTGGTGTTTGTGGTAATCGGTATTTTAATGAGCTATGGCGGGCTTCCTACAGCACCTTTGATTTTGGCATTTATTTTAGGGCCCACACTGGAAAGCAACATGTTAAAATCATTCCAGTATTCCGGAACGGCAGTCACATTCTTTACCAGGCCGATTTCCTGCATATTTATGGTAGTGGGCATTGCCTGCGTATTCTCTCCATTGATTCGTATGATTATTGAGAAACAGAAAAAAACAAAGGCCTGATCGAAATAAATTGCCTTATACTTACATTTTCGATACCCCTTATAAGAACACCGCAGGATGGCCGTAAACAGACATTCTGCGGTGTTTCTTTTCAGAACTTTTATAGCTGCACTTTGAAACCAGACATGAAAGCTGCTGATTAAATTTATGTGTATATGGCAAAAGATCAGTCGTAAAAGCAGGTGCAGGAGAGATTCTGAAAGTACATTACATAGAAAAGGAGAAATAAAATATGTCATTTCAATGTACTGCGGCCATTAGCCGGCCAGTAGAAACATTAGCATATGAGCCATGGAAGCTGGCAGTCCAGCCCTTTCAGGTGGCACCAAAGACCTGGTATGTAGCCGGGCAGACCTGGGTAGGATGCTATCTGATTGATTCAGGAGAAGGTCTGATATTAATTGACTGTGGAATACCAGAAAGTTTATATTTACTGGTAGATTCCATTTATAAACTGGGATACCAGCCGGGAGATATCAAAAAAATTTTAATCAGCCATGCCCATTTTGACCATTGCGGGGCAGCGGGTGCCATGAAAATGCTGACGGGAGCTGAAGTTTACATTTCGAAGGAGGACTGGGAATTTATAAAAGCCTGTCCTAAGGAAACTATGGATCTGGATCCGGATTCCCATCCTCAAATGTTTGAGGCGGATCAGTTTTATTCCAATGAACAGCCAATTCAAATGGGAGATATAACAATCAAAACCATGTTAACGCCAGGTCACACCATTGGATGCACCAGTTTTTTCTGGGAGGTAAAAAATCCAGTAACGAATCAGGTATATGTGGTGGGAATGCATGGAGGTGTTGGCGCTAATACCATGAATGATGACTATTATGCCACCAGCCGTTATCTGACGCCCGATCTTCGTCAGAAATTTTTGAAGGATTGTGATGTGATCCGGAACTTTCATGTAGACATCGCTCTTCCAAGCCATCCGAACCAGATCACCATTACCGATCGGATGGGGCAGTATACGGATGAGAGCCAGCCCTATCTGGATGCTTCTGTTTGGCCTGAGTTTATAGATGAACGGGTGCGCCAGGTAAAGGCATTAATGAAAGGTTAGGCTTCCTGCTGATGAGAAAAGGTACATAAGGCGCTGCTTTCTTGCTTTGCCTTATGTACCTTTTCTCACTTTTGTTTATTGAATTCTGTGTATTCGTTTATTGGATTTTGTATGGAAGTTTCATGATGGCTCCGGTATCTGCTGAACTTACGAATGCGGCATATTTTGCAAGGGCAGGCTTTCGTGGCTTGATTACAGGCTTCCAGTCCCCTTTCCTTTTTAAGTTCGCTTTCAGAAACCATTAATTTTAAAGTCCTGTTTGGAATATCGATTTCGATTTCATCTTCGTCTTCTACGAAAGCAATGGGGCCTTGTGCGGCAGCTTCTGGGGAGATATGTCCGATACAAGGGCCGTGTGTGGCTCCGGAGAAACAAACGACCGTCTGTAATGAGAGCGCATTCTTCATCCATTCCGCGCCCCATAATTAAAGATGTGGTGGACAGCATTTCCCTCATGCCCGGGCCGCCTTTGGGGCCTTCATAGCGAATTACAATGACTGTTCCTGCCGGAATCGTAAGAGATACGTTTGCTTCATGGGCAATTGCTAAAAGATGAAGAACCAGGTTTGTAGAGGAGCCGGTTGCCATGGCGCCAGCAATGCCATTTAACAAAGCTTCTCTGGTAAGAATCGTTCTTGGGGTTATGTTTTTTTCTAAAAGTTCCATAACAGCCCGGCCTGAGGCCTTTGCAATCCGTTTCCGTTTGTTGGATACGGCAGGTGCGGCGCCAGCGCCTGGAAGAGCCATTCCAAGAACTTCTGTCAGCATACACATGGAATTTGCTGTTCCCAAATGGGCACAGCTCCCGGCTGTGGGAAGGGCATTTAAAGGAGCTGATAACTGCTACAAATGGTTTTTTCATATCTTCCTCGTCCATTCCGGCAGCATACAGCAAAGCTCTTTGACCAGAACGGCCAAGGCCGTTTGTTAATGTGCTGCTGCGGTATTTCCCGTCTTTCATGTGAAATATGTGTTTGTTTTCCATGGTTTCCGGTCCTTTCCTTTGATTTCACTGTTATGGCGTTTCTGATGTTGCCGTTATTATAACAAAGGGTATTTGTGAAGTAAATTTAATCATTTTTCATATTCGTTAAGTAAAAATAAAGGATAGAAGATGCAGTACAAAGGAGTTTGTCATGAATGGAAAGAAATCGAATATATCATAAAAATTGCAGAGGAGAAGAATATTACGAAAGCAGCGGAGAAATTATATCTTACGCCCTCTGCGCTTGCTCAGCAGCTTTTGCGGACGGAAGAGGAGCTGGGACCCCGTTTATTTGTCCGCTCAAAGACAGGCTGCATCCCTACAGAAGCTGGCAATCTTTATTTGGAAGCGGCAAGGGAGATTTTAAGAAAAAAGCAGGATACCTACCGTAAGATTCAGGATATGGAAGGGATACGCCAAGGAAACCTTTCCATCGGGTTTCCGCCGGAGCATGGATCGGATATGTTTATCCATGTGTATCCCGAATTTCATCGAAGGTATCCGGATATTAAACTTCGGATTCATGAAATCAGCGTAAGAAAACAACAGCAGCAAATCCGGCAGGGGGGACTTGATCTGGGGTTTATGACATTGACCAATGATCAAAAGACGAAAGACAGTTATCTTACTTTGGGAACGGAGGAACTGCTGGCGGCAGTTCCTGAAAGCTGCCAGGTTGGCTCGCGGAATCAGAAACCAGGAAACGGCGTTCTGGATGAACTGGATTTGGTATGTCTAAAGGATCAGCCTTTTGCAGTGCCCTATAAAGAATCCACACTTTACGATTGGCCGGAAAGCTTTTTTCGGCAGGCCGGGTTTTCACCGGAATGTTTATTTGAAACCTCCAGAATCAGCACAATATTAAATATGATTGGCGCCGGCCTATGCTGCGGCCTGCTGCCGGATTATTATTATAAGCCCGATGCAAAGGGCATACAGTATTACAGCCTGCCGCAGCATCCGGTTTGGGAGCTGGCAGCCTGCTATCGGAGAAACGGATATCTGACCCGGCCAATGAAGGACTTTATTGAATTGGCAAGGGCATACTGGGATGGTGTAAATAACAGATATAAAGGATCTCTTTAGAAATTAGAGCAGCAAAAGGATAAATTCTAAGAAGACTATATCATGGCAGAATAACAGGCAGCGGCATTTGTTACAATGCTGCTGCCTGTTATTTCATGATATAGTTATGCGGCTTTTGAATAATTAATAATGGCTATTTCAAAATGGTGCCGACAAGGCATAATTGGCAATGTGGAGCAAGATTCAAAAGGAGTCCATGGCGGATTCCTATTTTATTCTACTTGAAAAAGAGGACAGGCTGTAAAACCTATCCTCTCAAGCTTCAAAATTCCTTGTAGTTCTTAACCAAAGTATCTCTTTAACAGGCCCTGGAATGCGCAGCCGTGTCTAGCCTCGTCCTTAGCCATCTCATGAACGGTGTCATGGATCGCATCTAAGTTAGCTTTCTTAGCACGTCCTGCTAAGTCCAGTTTGCCAGCGGTGGCGCCGTTCTCAGCAGCTACCCGTAACTCCAGATTTTTCTTAGTGCTGGTGGTAACAACTTCGCCTAAGAGTTCAGCAAACTTTGCCGCATGTTCTGCCTCTTCAAAAGCGGCAGTCTTGTAATATTCGCCGATTTCCGGATATCCCTCACGGAATGCCTGACGGGACATAGCCAGGTACATACCAACCTCAGAGCACTCGCCTTCGAAGTTTGCACGTAAATCAGCAATAATGTCTTCAGAAACGCCTTCTGCTTTTCCTACGCCGATTTCATGCTGGCATGCCCAGGTTAATCCCTCTCCCTGCTCTTTAAATTTATCAGCACCTGCTTTACATACTGGACATACATCGGGAGCCTTCTCACCTTCAAAGATATAGCCGCATACTGTACATACCCATTTTTTCATGATTTGTTTCTCCTTTTCTTTTATAGCTATTTACTATTGTTTCTGTTAGTTGCATCAGGCAATCATAAAACAATAATGATTACTGATATTACTGTATCATATCCATGTCCTGATGTCAAGAGTTTTGCAAAAAATTTTGAGGAAGATTGTTACAGCTTTTCCAGTTATCAGGAATCCTTAGCCGGCAGATGGTTTTCTTTAGAATCAGGAAGCATTTCCTTTGTCTTGCAAATCTCACAAACTCCGTAAAAGGTGGTGGAATGACCTTCAATAGTTCCGTTGTAGTACCGCTGAGCTAAAGAATTGATTTCATCCAATGTTCCCATAGGAAGATCACTGACTTGATGACAGCACTTGCATACAAAGTGGTAATGAGGCAGTGTTCTGCTGTCAAAATGATCAGAACCGTCGCCAAAATTCAATTTTTGAATTTCGCCTAACTCTACTAAAAGATTTAAGTTCCGATATACAGTGCCTAAACTGATATTAGGAAATTCCTCACGGATATTGGCATACAAGGCGTCAGCAGTAGGATGATCCTGCCGGGCGGCAAGGCTGTTTTTAATGGATTCCCGTTGACGGCTGTATTTCAGTATTTTCATGTCGGCTCCTTTCTATATCGATTCTGTTCAGACATACACTGGAGCATGTCTGGTAGTCAGCCTGTTGGTAAGACGACTTATAATCGATATTAATAATAATTCCTGTTTTTAGTATAATAAAAAATCGTTCAAATGTCAATACGGTTTTACCCTTTCACTTTTATGAAAATTATGGTATAATCATAGGAAAGCTTAGAAAGGAAGGTGCTGAACATGGACCAGGAAATGAACCAACTGGAAAACACAGAAGAAAAAGAATTAAAAGGGGCCAAGGCAGAAACTATGTCAGATTATGAGGCAGAGCTGGAAGCGTCTTTTAAAAAAGTAAGGGAAGGAGATATCCTGACCGGAACAGTAATCAGCGTAGATGATGACCAGGTAATCCTGGATTTAAAATATTATGCAGAAGGAATTATTTCAAAAGATGATTTGTCTAATGATCCGGAATTTCATCTAAAGGAAGAAATCCATCCCGGCGATGAAATCACGGCAACAGTAATCAAAACGGACGACGGGGAGGGAAATATCGTCCTTTCAAGGAAACAAGCAAATGATCTGCTGGCCTGGGATAAGCTTAAACAGATGATGGAAGACAGAACGGTAGTAAAGATCAAGATTGCTGAGATTGTAAAAAGCGGAGCAGTAGCTTACCTGGAAGGGATCCGGGCATTTATCCCGGCTTCTAAGCTTGCGGCTGAGTATGTAGAGAATCTGGAAGAGTGGAATGGCAGGACATTGGAAGCTACGGTGATTACCGCTGATGAAGAAAATAAGCGGCTGGTGCTTTCCGGACGGGAAGTGGCCAGAGAGAAGCTGGCAGAGGAAACAAGGAAACGAGTAGCAAAGTGCCAGCCAGGCGCTATCGTGGAAGGCACAGTAGAAACGTTAAAGGATTACGGTGCATTTGTAACATTGGAAAATGGACTTACAGGGCTGCTTCATATCTCACAGATCAGCAGCCAGAGAATCAAACACCCTGGTGCGGTGCTGAAAGAAGGGCAGGCAATTAAAGTTAAAATACTTTCTGCTGATAATGGGAAGATCAGCCTGTCTATGAAGGCAATTCAGCCGGAGGATGAGCCGGAGGAGGTATTTGATTATAAAGAAAGCGGAGCAGCAACCACCGGTTTAGGCGCTCTGCTAAAAGGAATAAAATTGCAGTAAGGGAGAGAGCATAAGGTTGAAAAATATTGTCAAAAGTCAGGAGGAAGTGGATCGATGGGAGGAAACCATGTTCCTTTATGACTCCGCCTTAAAAAAGATGACATTAAAGGCGAAAATTATGAATGACGAGTTTGTTCACCGGTATCGGTATAATCCAATTGAACATATTAAGTCGCGTTTAAAGACGGCAGACAGTATTGTAAGGAAATTGCAGCAGGATGGGTATGAAGTGACCATTGATAACATGAATACAAAACTGAGCGATATTGCAGGGGTACGGATCATCTGCTCCTTTACCTCTGATATTTATCAGATTGCAGATACTATTAGCAGGCAGGAGGATATTACTGTTTTATATGTAAAAGACTACATTAAGAATCCCAAGCCCAATGGCTATAAAAGCTATCACATGGTAGTGTCTGTTCCCATATTTTTAAGTAACTGCCGCCGTGATATGAAGGTGGAGGTTCAGATCCGTTCGGTAGCTATGGATTTCTGGGCCAGTTTAGAGCATAAGATTGCTTATAAATTTGAGGGAGATGCACCGGAAGGGCTGCTTAAGGATCTGAAATCTTGTGCAGACATGGTGGATATGCTGGATAATAAAATGTATTCTTTAAATGAAGCTCTTCTTGCCACAGTAAGCTCTTACCAGCATGCAGAGTATGCAAAGCACGCTTAATTTTCGGGGAAGGACTAAAATTCATGAAAACAGCAGCGGAAATCGGGCAGGTAATTAAGCTGAATCTTGGGAATTTACTGGGATTTGAAGTAGTTTACCGTTTTTTAACTCTTCCGTTATATTTACAAGTAATTGACCGGGGGCTGAAATTTGCACTGAAAGCCTCCGGTTACAGTTATGTAACAGCCGCTAATCTGGCTGGTTTTTTATTAAAACCAGGAACCTGGCTGATATTGGCGGCAGTAAGCTTTGTTGGCCTTTTCTTTTTAGCAGTGGAAACAGGAGGCCTGCTTACTGCATTTGAAGGGACGGTTTACCTGCAGAAAGTGCTGCCCTATGATATGCTGGTGGGAGGAATTCAAAAGACTATTGGTGAGTGCAGAAAGGGAAACTGGAAGATATTCCTGATGCTTGCAGGAGATTATGTCCTGGAGAATCTGTTTTTGCTGTACCGGGTTTTCAGCAATGTAAAACCGGTGAATTTCGTAATGCAGGAGTTGTTTCATACTTCGTTTGGTGTGCCGGCGCTGATAGTCTGTGGGGGCATCCTGCTGGCTGCATTGTTTCCAGGGATCTTTGTGTGCTATTTTGCTATGGTGGAACAAAAGTCTTTCTCAGATAGCTGGTGGAACAGCAGGCGGCTTGCAAAGAGGGCAGGCAAAAGGGTCTTCGGCTTTTTGCTGGCAGGAAATGCCGCGCTGCTTGCTGTTATGATTGGCTTATATGCAATTACAGTAACTGTATCTGCCACAGCGATTACATTGTTTGTGAAACGGGAGCTTCAGTTGGCAGTGCTTACAGGACAAGCGGGACGGATTGAACTGGCAGTGCTGATGATTTACAGTATGCTAAATGGTATTCTGAATCTTGGAATTATCACGGTGATTTATTATCAGATCCAGGGGGAAGGACTGGAACGAAAGGTTTGGAATTTTCAGGGCAAACTTCTGGATAGAGGAAATCAGAAAAAACTGTTGGCGGCAGGAGCTGCATTTGGAATGCTCAGTGGGTTTTTTATTTTTGATTTGGTTTATAATGGTTCTCAGACAGGAAGCGATGCTTTTCTGGAAGTCCAAATTACGGCTCACAGGGGAAGTTCAAAAGCCGCGCCGGAAAATACAATGGCAGCAGTAAAAGCTGCAGTGGAAGAATTGGCAGATTTTGTAGAACTGGATGTACAGGAAAGTTTGGATGGGATTTTGGTCTTATGTCATGATAGTAATCTTGAACGTTTAGCCGGGGTGAGCCGGAAGGTGACAGAGCTGACATTTGATGAATTATCCCAGATTGATGTGGGAAGCAGTTTTTCCAACGAATTTTCTGGAGAGGGCATACCAGGGTTAAGAGAAGTTATGGAGTATGCCAAAGGACGAATCAGCCTGAACCTGGAGTTAAAGAATTTGGGCTCCCATACCAGCCTTCCGGAGAAAGCGGTTGCATTAATTGAAGAGCTGGGTATGGAGGAACAGTGTGTGATTTCTTCGGTTCAGATGAAATACTTAGAACGGGTTAAGGCATTAAATCCGGATATCCGCACTGGGTATATTATAGCAGCGGCCTACGGCAATTACTATACGAATGAAAACTTGGATTTTATTAGTGTACGCTCCAGCTTTGCCACAAAGGAGCTGGTAAAGCGGGCACATGAAGAAGGGAAGGCCATTCACGTATGGACGGTAAATTCCCTGTGGGAATTGGAACAGATGAAGCAGGCAGGAGTGGACAATATTATTACCGACTACCCGGTAAGGGCCAGGGAAATCTGCTTCCGTAAGGAGGCTACAGAAAATCTGCTTGAATATCTCCAGATGGTATTCCGCTGAGAAGATAGTTTCCTTACTCTTCCAGTATGTCTGAAATGAAAATAACAGAGGTGAGCAAAATGAAAGTTGTATTACAGCGTGTGCAAAAGGCCTGGGTTTCTGTGGAGGAGCAGGAAATCGGACGTATCGGAAAAGGTTTCTTACTTTTAGTGGGGATTTCAGACCGGGATGATAAAAATACGGCAGATCGGATGATGGATAAGATCTGCAAACTGCGGATTTTTGAAGATGAAAATGGAAAAACCAATTTGTCCCTGGCAGATGTGAAAGGGGAGGTACTGGTGATCAGCCAGTTTACTTTGTATGCAGACTGCCATAAGGGAAACCGGCCAAGTTTTATTGGAGCAGGGGCACCGGGGCAGGCTAATGCACTCTATGAGTATCTGGTAGCAGGCTTCCGGCAAAGGCTTCCTGTGGTGCAGCATGGAAGCTTTGGTGCAGACATGAAGGTTTCCCTGATAAATGACGGACCGTTTACTCTGGTCTTAGACAGCGAGGAGCTGTTTGGAACAGGCAGGTGAGCCGGTAAGGCACATTCCATTTGAAGCCTTTGGGTTCACAAGCAGCCTCATCACCATGATAAAAATTATCTTTCAAAGTCAGACACAAAGAGATTTTAAGAGTACACTATATGAAACGGAGGATAAGAGATGTCGAAAAAAACAAAAGGCCAGGAACTGGCCGAAAAGCTTACCTGGAGCGCTCCTAATATTGGAAAAGACGCGCCAAAACAAATGGCAAAGGCTCAGAAATTCTGTGAGGGCTACAAAAAGTTCCTGGATGGGGGGAAAACGGAGCGGGAATGTGTCCGGTATGCTGTTAAGCTTCTGGAGAAAAATGGATATCGTCCCTTTGACCGGACAGGAACTTACCAGCCAGGGGATAAGGTGTATTTTAACAACAGGGGAAAATCACTGATAGCCACTACCTTTGGTACAGAGCCTTTGGAAAATGGGGTTCGAATGAACGGCGCTCACATTGATTCCCCAAGGCTGGATCTAAAGCCGAACCCTATGTATGAAACCAACGATATCGCGTATTTTAAGACTCATTACTATGGAGGGATCCGCAAATACCAGTGGGGGGCAACACCTCTTGCGATGCATGGGATTGTTTTTAAAAAGGATGGCACGGATGTAGAAATTTCCATCGGTGAGAAGTCGGGAGAGCCGGTATTTTGCGTTACGGATCTGCTTCCCCATTTGGCAGGACGGCAGAATGAGCGGCATTTAAGGGATGGTCTGAAGGGAGAAGAGTTAAATATTGTAATCGGTTCTCTCCCTTATCAGGACGAAGAGGTAAAAGAGCCGGTAAAGCTTTTGGCTCTTCAGATTTTAAATGAACAGTACGGAATTACAGAGGCAGATTTTTACCGGGCAGAAATCGAAATGGTTCCGGCGGTAAAAGCAAAAGATGTGGGATTGGACTGCAGTATGATCGGTGCATACGGTCAGGACGACAGAATATGCGCATACACGGCTCTTATGGCAGAAATTGATACCCGGATGCCTGCCCATACTACAGTCACCATTTTAACGGATAAAGAAGAGATCGGATCTGACGGAAATACTGGTCTGAATTCTGACTATGTCCTGCACTATATAGAAGATTTGGCCGATTTATCCGGAGTTTTGGTTCGTCAGGTACTGCGGAATTCGATCTGCTTGTCTTCTGATGTCAATGCTGCCTACGATCCGAATTTTGCAGATGTTTATGAGCTGCGCAATTCCTGCCAGATTAACAGAGGCTGCGTTCTGACGAAGTATACCGGTTCAAGGGGAAAATCCTCCTCAAATGATGCTGGTGCAGAACTTATGGCAAAGGTGATCGATATTATGGAAAAGGATGGAGTATACTGGCAGGCAGGAGAATTGGGAAAAGTAGATGAAGGCGGCGGCGGAACCATTGCCAAGTATGTAGCTCATATGAATGTGGATACGGTAGATTTAGGGGTGCCGATTCTTTCCATGCATTCTCCGTTTGAGCTGTCATCTAAGCTGGATGTGTGGAATACATACCGGGCATTTAAGGCGTTTTATAAATACTAGATAACCTTAAAATTTTATGAATTTAGTGGAAATGCTTTTTTTTCATGCCATCCTATGTTATAACTATTAGCACATGCCTAAGCCCCTGGTAAAGGCTGCACTGTGCTGACTGGTAAACAGATAGATTTATGAAACTGCGTCAGTACATGAATATATTTAGTAAAGGAATAGGATTTGCGACTATGAGGAGAATTGCGAAATTTAGTTTATGTGTAATGGCAGCCGCTCTGCTGGCAGCAGGATGCGGCAAAAAGGAATCAGGAGAAACAGCTTCTTCTGAAGAAACGACTGCCCAGGTACAGGAAGAAACGCCGAAAGGAACCGTAACGCTGGGAGAATACAAGGGCTTGGAGATTACTAACATAAGCACCGAGGTAAGCGATGAGCAGGTGGATGCCCAGATTGAATTTGTCTTAAGTACAAATCCCGAGATGATAGAGATTACGGATCGCTCTGCACAGGAAGGGGATGTTGTAAATATCGACTTTGTGGGGATGAAAGACGGCGAGGCCTTTGAAGGGGGAACAGCAGAAGGTTACGATCTGGAACTGGGATCCGGAAGTTTTATTGACGGATTTGAAGATGGCTTAATCGGTGCGGAAATTGGCGATGAGCTAAGTTTAAACCTGACCTTTCCGGAAAACTATGGGAATGCCGAACTGGCTGGCCAGCCTGTAGTTTTCGATGTTACAGTCAATAAGATTCAGGAGAAGAAAGATGCGGAACTGACGGATGAATTTGTAAAGAAAATTTCCGATACCAGCAAAACGGTAGAGGAATACCGCTCAGAGATTCGGAAGAACCTGGAAGACAGCGCGAAGCAAAATGCAGAGATTCAGATGCAGAATGAGGCCATAGAACAGGTTTTAGCTTCCAGTACATTTGAAGGTTTGGATGAGGAAGTGGATGGAGAATTCCAGATTCAAATGGCGGAGATGACACAGGCGCTGGAACAGAGCAATATGACTTTGGCAGACTACGTTACAATGTATGGAACGGATGAAGACAGTTTTAAAGAGTATATGCGTTCCGATATTAAAGCGCGTATTCAGGTTTCTCTGCTTGCAGAGGCAATAGTAAAAGAAGAAAATCTTGTGATAGATGATGATGCCAGAATGAAGGTGGCAAAGGCGTATGGTTTGGATAGCCCTGCCGATCTGGTGGAAGCTTACGGCCAGGAGGCGGTAGATGAGGCGGCCAGGAACGTAGCGGTTATGGATTTCCTGCTTCAGAACGCAAACCTTGTAGAGGCAGAGCCAACTGAATCAGAAACGCAATCAGAATCAGCAGAAGAAACAACAGGCCAGAATTAGAGTATGTTTGATGGATGAATTCTGAGCTGGCATATTAGAAACAGGACAGACAGGAAACGGTGGACAAATCAGCCGTTTCCTTTGATAACGCAAAGGCAAAAATACAAAGGTAGAGGTGAAGGAATGAAAGAGCTGAAAGACAGAATCCGCCAGGACGGAGTAATCAGAGCAGGCAATGTATTAAAAGTAGACAGCTTTTTAAATCATCAGATGGACATCGGATTATTTGAGAAAATCGGCCAGGAGTTTAAGCGGCGTTTTGCAGATGCGCAGGTGAATAAAATTCTAACCATTGAAGCTTCCGGCATTGGAATTGCCTGTGTGGTAGCTCAAAGCTTTCATGTTCCAGTTGTATTTGCAAAGAAGTCCAAGACAAAGAATATTGCCGGCGAGGTATATAAGACGCAGGTGGAATCTTATACCCATGGACAAATTTACGATGTGATTGTTGCGAAAGAGTTTCTGGGAAAAGGAGATCGGGTTCTTCTTATTGATGATTTCCTGGCAAATGGCAAGGCGCTGGAGGGACTGGCAAAGCTGGTTGAAGACTCCGGTGCAGAGCTGGTAGGAGCAGGGATCGTGATCGAAAAGGGATTTCAGGTAGGCGGCCAACTGCTTCGATCCAAAGGAATCCGCATTGAATCTCTGGCAATTGTAGAGCATATGGATGAAACCACCGGAACGATTGTGTTTGTGGGAGATGAGCAGGATGGGCAGTAGGAAAGCGCTGTTCTTTGCTGCAGATGATGATACTCTTAAGGACTATTAGCACAGGAATTGAAACGAATAAGGCGCAGCAGAATTTATAAAGAATTCTGCTGTGCCTGTTATTCTTTTGGCATAAATGATATTTGGCGCAGTTATTAGAATTCCAAATAAAAATTGGAAGCAGACAAGGTGACAGAATTGAAGCAGTGGCAATATAGAATCGTAATCGTACTATTGTGGGCAGGTTTTCTGGCAGGAGCCGGGTGGGTATTATTTCAGTTGAACCCAGACCTAAAATTTCCTTTCGGAAGGGCGGAAAGTCAAAGTCCATACTCAGACGGAAAAGAAAACAGGGATCTGGCTTCGGGAGAGGGAAAGGAAAGCAGAGGAGAGGAAGAGAGGGAAAGGAAAGACAGACAGGAAAATAGAAGGGCTTTTGGCAGGAAACGAATGAAAAAGGGCAGGCTTGGAAGCCGGATAAGGAAAAAAGAAGCATGGAATCAGGAAGAAAAGCCCAAGAAGGGAAAAACGGACAGGTTTTTTGAAAGGGAAGAAGGGATTTTTGGGGAACTGGAAAAAAATGAGGAAGGGAATCAGGTTTTGGAGGAAGACAGAAAGCCTCCGGTTCTTTACATCGCTTCAGATCTTCACTATCAGTCTGCTGCTGCTACCGATTACGGAAAGGCGTTTCAGCGTCAGGAAGCAGAAAGTGACGGGAAGGTAATTGCCTGCCTGCCCCAGATTCTGGATGCCTTCATTGATGAGATGATTGAAAAAAAGCCAAGGGCATTTCTTCTGACGGGAGATATTACGATGGAGGGAGAGCGGATCAATCATGAAGAATTGGCAGAAAAGCTTTCACGTTTGAAAGAGGCAGGGATTCCGGTCCTTGTTATTCCGGGAAACCATGATATTAATAATTACAGGGCCAGGCTGCATGTAGGCGATGAGGAAACCGAAACAGATATGGTTTCACCTCAGGAGTTTCAGGATATCTATCAGGATTTTGGCTGGAATCAGGCTGTCAGCCGTGATGAGGCATCACTCAGCTACATTTATCCGCTGGAGGCTGGGATTTGGCTGATGCTGCTAGATACTGCCCAATATGAACCGCAAAATATTGTAGACGGAGCAGTTCGGCCTCAAACGCTTAAGTGGATGGAGGAGAATCTGAAAATAGCAGAGGAACAGGGGATTCAGGTTATTGTAGCGGGACATCACAACCTTCTTCAGGAAAGCAGCATGTTTACGGATATGTGTGTCCTGGAAAACAGTGATGCAGTGTTAGAGCTTTTGGAAGGGTTTTCACTACCCCTTTATATCAGCGGTCATCTGCATCTCCAGCGGATTCAAAAGCATAAAAAAGAGCCTGGTTCTGATGAGTATGGCATTTACGAGATTGTAAGCAATGCCATCAGCATACCGCCTTGTCAGTATGGGATTTTATCCTGGCAGGAAGACGGAAGCATGTCCTATCAGACATCGAAAGTGGATGTGGAAGCCTGGGCAGAAAAAACAGGCCAAAAGGATCAAAGGCTTTTGGAATTTGAATCCTATCAAACCTGGTACATAACAGAGATTATTCAGGAGCAGATTTTAAAAAAGGCCTCCAGACTTCCGGAAACAACAGCAGAGCCTATGGCAAAGCTGTACGCTAAGGTGTATCAGGATTATTGCGCAGGCCTTGCCATTAAGCGGAGTGAAGTGGAAGCTCTCGAGGCATATAAAAGCTGGCAGAGATATCTGCCGGAAAGCCAGGAATTTCAGGAATTAAAAGCTATGATCAAAGACAGTATGGGAGAACAAAATAACCTTTCTTTCTAAAAGCAGGCATTTAGTAACTTCTTCGTCCTTCCATGGTCTGCTGAACAATGCTTTCCATGATTTCACCGGTAATTGCGCCCTGAACGTATCCGAACACGTTCCCGGAAGAGTCAATCATAAATGTGGTGGGGAAAGCGCGGATTCCGTATTGGTTAAACAGCGCTCCCGTTTCGTCCATTACTACAGGGAATGTATAGCCGTTTTCTTCCAAAAAGCTGGTAATATCGGCGATGCTCCCTTCCTGACCATATCCAGGCGCAGCAACCCCCATTACAATTAAATCCTTTTCATTATTACCATAAGCTTCGTACAATTTTTGGATTTCCGGCATCTCAGCTTTACATGGAGGGCACCAGGTAGCCCAGAAGTTCAGGAATACAGTTTTTCCCTGGTAATCAGACAGGGAGTGGGAGGTACCGTACTGATCGCTGAGAGTAAAGCCAGGGGCAGGAACGGCTAAGGCATCATCTTCTGGCTGGGGTTTGTCAGAAGCCGGCTCCTCAGAAGATTTCGGAGCAGATTCATGGTTTGTGCCGGATTCTGCAGCAGAATCCTCAGAAGCAGATTTTGAGGCCGGGTCATCCGAAACAGGATCTGCACCAAAGTCATCCGAAGGGGATTCTGGTTCAGATACATCAGAGGCACCGGATTCCCATGAGGCAGATTCCGGAGTGGAGGCGCCAAATTTTGACAAATAGCTGGTCATGCCGTTCATAAATCCGGTCAATGTCATAATGCCCATGGCAATCAGCAAAACAGCTCCTAACTTTACAGTATATTTGATAACATTTTGGTGTTTGCGGAACAGCTCCAGCAAGGTTCTGGTGAAAATTCCTACAGCCAGGAATGGAAGTGTAAAGCCAAGCGTATAAACTCCAATCAGCCAGGCTGCTTTTTGCGCATTTCCGGCAGAACCTGCCATTAAAAGAACACTTCCAAGAGCCGGCCCCACGCAGGGAGTCCAGGCAAAGCTGAAGGTAAACCCTAAAAGAAGGGCAGTAAAGGGCCCCATAGCCCAGCGGCTGACTTGAAAGGGGAGCCGGTGCTCAACTGCCAGGGCAAAAGGCTGTCCAAGAAGGCCAAGCTGATAGAATCCAAATAGTATCATAATTATGCCGGATATTCTGGCAAACCAGATCCGGTTATTCTGAAAGAACATCCCTAAAGCGGTAAAGCCGAATCCCAGCAGGAAAAAGGCGAAGCTGGTGCCAAGGACAAAAAATAAGGTGTTAATGAAAACGGTGCGCCGGGGATAGGAAACGACTCCGTTTTCATCGGTATGGCGTCCTCCCCCTGCCAGATAGCTGATGTAAAGCGGCACCAGAGGCAAAACACAGGGAGAGAAAAAGCTGAAAATTCCCTGTAAAAAAACGGTTAGTGCAGGAATGCCTGCTTCAATGGTAAATCCCATAATAAAACTCCTTAGATTTTATGTTATACCTTAAAGCGGTATCCGACTCCCCATATTGTTTCAATGTATTGGGGCTTTGCAGTATTAAACTCGATTTTTTCTCTTATTTTCTTAATATGTACTGTTACGGTAGCAATATCACCGATAGACTCCATATCCCATATCTTGGAAAAGAGTTCTTCTTTTGTATAGACATGATTTGGATTTTGTGCCAGGAATGTAAGGAGATCAAATTCTTTCGTAGTAAAATTTTTTTCCTCCCCATTAATCCAGACACGGCGGGCTGTTTTGTCAATTTTTAATCCCCGGATCTCGATTACGTCATTAACAGGCATGCCGCTGCCGATCAGGCGCTCATACCGTGCCAGATGAGCTTTTACCCGGGCCACCAGTTCACTTGGGCTAAAAGGCTTTGTGATATAGTCGTCTGCTCCAAGCCCTAAGCCGCGGATTTTGTCGATGTCTTCTTTTTTTGCAGATACCATCAGGATAGGGGTATTTTTTTTCTCGCGGATACGGCGGCAGATTTCAAAGCCGTCAGTTCCGGGCAGCATTAAATCCAGGATAAATAAGTCAAAATCATCCTGCAGGGAGCGCTCCAGTCCGATAGCTCCATCGTTTTCAATTTCTACCTGAAAGCCGCTTAATTCCAGATAATCCTTTTCCAGCTCCGCAATCGTTTCCTCATCTTCTATAATAAGTATCTTGCTCATTCTTGCATAACCTCCTGATATTTTCTAAGAACAAAGTGAATTTCAGTACCAATTCCTTCTTTGCTGGTAGCCCAGATCCTTCCTCCGTGATCCTCTATTATTTTTTTAACGATAGACAGTCCGATCCCGCTTCCGCCTTTTGATGAATTCCGGGAAGAGTCTGCCCGGTAAAAACGGTCAAAGATATTGGGCAGATCCTTTGGAGAGATTCCACGCCCGTTGTCCTCCAGCTCAACCTCGATAAAGTCGCCTACATCTTTAATACGGATATTAATAATTCCCTTCCGCTTATCCAAATATTTAACGGAATTTCCAATAATATTATTAATTACCCGCTTCATCTGTTCGGCATCGGCGATAATCATCACATCTTCATCTACATAATTGAAATATCCCAGGTCAATCCCTTTTGCTTCCATATCCAGGCCCACTTCCTCGATGCAGTCTTTAAAATATTGAGATACATTGATTTTGCTGTAGGTGTAGGGGATTTTATTGGTATCAATTTTAGAATAAAAGGTTAACTCGTCAATCAGCCGATCCATATCATTAGCTTTGTTGTAAATCGTGCGGATATATTTTTCAAGCCGCTCCGGTGAGGAGGCGACTCCATCCATAATGCCTTCTGAATAGCCTTTTATGGCGGTAATCGGTGTTTTTAAATCGTGTGCAATATTGCTGATCAGCTCTTTGTTTTCCCGGTCATACTGGATTTTTTCTTCCTGGGATTCTTTTAACCGGATCCGCATTTCCTCAAAATCCTGGCACAGCAGCCCAATCTCATCGTCAGTTTCCACATCCAGAGTAAAATCCAGGTTGCCGTCCCGGATTTTTTTAGTGGCTACCTGAAGTTTTCCCAAAGGTTTTAAAATGGAACGGTAAATCCATATGGTTAAAAAAATACCGGTAACAAGAAGGATGGAGATACCAGAGGCAAACATTTCCATAACCATAGATTTTACTTCAGGAACCAGATCATCTACCCGGGAAACGATAAAAAGAGAACCTTCACTGCTGTCCGGAAATAAAAAATCCAGTTGTTTAATCAAATGCTGACTGTCGCCGTCTAAATAAATCCCGCCGGCCAGAGTGGAATTTAAAGCCGCATATTCCGGAAGCATCTCTAAAAATTTTTCTCCATTTGTCTTTAATGTTTCATCACCGATAAAAATCAGCGTTTGGCTTTTCCGGACAATTAAGTAAGAATAATGGGTTTTAAGCCGTTCGTTTAACTGGAACAGGTATTCTTGATTTTCAAAGTTTGCAGGATTTGCAGACAGGTTTTGGCGGATTTCCTCCTGGACTTTTTGGGTTAAACGGTTAAAAAGCTGCAGGGAATTATTGTTTAAGAGCTGTACCTGTTCATTTAAACCATAAGTTTTTGTAAAGGACTGGGACTGATAGACAGAAAGGGCAAACACGCATATAAATATTAAAAAAAGGGGTACGATTGTAATAGCCAAAAAAGCGGTTGCCAGTCGTGTTTTCAACTTCATCCCTTTATGCCTCCTTCTGCTTTTGGTAAGGGGTATAATCTCTCTCAAATTATAACATAAATCCCTTTTCTTGTTTCTAAAAGTATTCTAAACAATTTTTCTTCTTGACATTAGGCTGAAAATTTGCTATATTTATCAAGTTGTTGAGTGTGTAACGAGAGGATGAAAAGCCTTACGTGGCTGATCCTCTCGTTTTTTGTGAAGTATAGTTTCATTAAAGAGGACAGATTATATATGGAAACCATTCGTTTTGAAGAATTACAGTTAAGCGATGCCGTGCTGCGTGCAGTTGCGGACATGGGGTTCGAAGCGGCATCTCCGATACAGGCTCAGGCCATTCCTGCCCAGTTAGAGGGCCACGATATGATTGGTCAGGCCCAGACCGGTACAGGAAAGACAGCAGCGTTCGGAATTCCGCTGCTGCAAAAGATTGATGCAGAAAATCGAAAGCTTCAGGCTATTGTTCTTTTGCCTACCAGGGAGCTTGCCATTCAGGTAGCGGAAGAAATCCGTCATTTGGCCAAGTTTATGCATGGAATCCGTGTGCTTCCTGTGTATGGGGGACAAGATATTGTCCGTCAGATTCGGGCTTTAAAAGATGGGGCCCAGGTGGTAATCGGAACTCCCGGACGTGTGATGGATCATATGCGCCGGAAAACCATACGAACCGATCAGGTTCATACGGTAGTACTGGATGAAGCGGATGAGATGCTGAATATGGGCTTTTTGGAGGATATGGAAACGATCTTAAGCCAGCTTCCGGAAGAACGCCAGACCGTTATGTTCTCGGCTACCATGCCTCCGGCGATTGCAGATATTGCAAAGAAATTTCAGAATAATCCGGTTATGGTAAGAGTTGTCAAAAAAGAGCTGACGGTGCCTGAAGTTACTCAGTACTATTATGAGGTAAAACCGAAAAATAAAGTAGAAGTACTTTGCCGGCTGATGGATTTGTATTCCCCAAAGCTTTCCGTGGTATTCTGCAACACAAAAAAGGGCGTGGACGAGCTGGTTCAGGCCCTGCAGGGCCGGGGATATTTTGCGGAAGGGCTCCACGGCGATCTGAAGCAGGAACAGCGGGATCGGGTAATGAACGGGTTTCGGAATGGACGTACAGAAATTCTGGTAGCAACTGATGTGGCAGCCAGAGGGATTGATGTGGATGATGTGGAAGCTGTTTTTAACTACGATATTCCCCAGGATGATGAGTATTACGTTCACCGGATTGGCCGTACCGGACGTGCAGGAAGAGTGGGAAAGGCTTTCAGCCTGGTAGTTGGAAAAGAAGTGTATAAGCTCAGAGAAATTCAGCGTTACTGTAAAACAAAGATAATTCCTCAGGCCATCCCCTCCTTAGATGATATAACTGATATTAAGGTAGAAAAAACAATGGATCAGGTGCGGGAGCTTTTGGAAACCACGGATTTAGGCGCAATGATTAATATTGTGGAGCAGAAGCTGATCGAAGAAGACTATACAGCCCTGGATTTGGCAGCGGCTTTGCTTAAGATGAATATGGGTGAGGACAACGAAGATATTATCGATAATTTTGAAATTGCCCGCTCTTTAGATGAGTTAGACCGCTTTGGCAGAAACGGTCGCCGTTATGGAAGGGAAGAATATGGCCGGGGCGGATACAGCCGGGACGGCAGGAGAAGCCGCCGGAGAGGTTCTGTGGAAGATGCAGCGGTGAACTATGTGACAGGGGAGGATATGGCCCGCCTGTTTGTAAATATTGGAAAAAATCAGGGAATTTCCCCAGGAGATATTTTAGGAGCGGTAGCCGGGGAATCGGGAATCCCAGGCCGTGTAGTGGGAAGTATTGACATGTATGACAGCTATACCTTTGTGGAGGTGCCAAGAAAATTTTCGGATCAGGTGCTGAATGCAATGGAACATGCAAAAATTAAAGGAAAGAATGTACGGATCGAACCTGCCAATGAAAGTGGAGGAAAAGGCGGGCGCGGATTTTTAAGGCGGGGAAGCCGAAAGAACCGCTAAATGGCAGTAATTGGCCTTGACTCTCCTGCTGATACTGAGTATACTTGGTATTAGCAGGAGATTTTTTTTATATTGATCGAAAAGAATGAAAAAAATTTCTGACAAACTGTTTTTCAGGGCGGCGTCTTCGGCGAATGTGGGGCAGAAACCGGATAAGCCACTAAAGCATCAAAAAAGGAGGAAGAAATGATTATACAAAGTAAAAAAGTATGGATAGGAGGACAGTTTATTCCAGCGCAGCTTTCTGTGGAAAACGGAGTGATTCAGCAGATTTACCCCTATGGAACGCAAAAGGCGGAGGATGACTATGGGGATTTGCGGATTGTTCCGGGATTTATCGATATCCATACCCACGGGGCTTATGGATTTGATACCAATGACGGAGAACCGGAAGGCTTAAGAAACTGGATGAAGCGTATCCCAGAAGAGGGAGTCACTTCCATACTTCCAACTACAGTTACCCAGATGCCGGATGTACTGACAGCGGCAGTGGCGAATGTGGCCAGAGTGGCAGAGGAAGGATATGAAGGGGCTCAAATTCTTGGAATCCATTTTGAAGGGCCCTATTTGGATATGGAATATAAAGGCGCTCAGCCGCCAGAGGCCATCGCAAAAGCCACGGTAGAAGAATTTGCAGCCTATCAAAAAGCCGCCAAGGGGATGATTCGGTATATTACCTTAGCGCCTGAGCTGGATGAAGATTTTGCACTAACCCGTTACTGCAAAGAAAATGGAGTTGTGGTCAGCATGGGCCATTCTGCTGCTACGTATGAACAGTCCTTAATGGGAATTGCAAATGGCGCCACTTCCATGACCCATGTATATAATGGAATGACAGCATACCACCACCGGAATCAGGGACTGGTGAATACTGCCTTCCGGGTGCGGGAAATTTACGGGGAAATCATCTGTGATGGCTGCCATTCCGACATCAATGCACTAAATAATTATTTTACTGCCAAGGGAAGGGATTTTGCTATTATGGTCAGCGATTCTCTTCGTGCGAAACATTGTCCTCCGGGAGGGAATTATTCACTGGGAGGCCATCCGATTGAAATCGGTGAGGACGGTCTGGCGCGGCTGAAAGGTACAGATACCATAGCCGGAAGTACCTTATATATGAACCGCGGCCTGAAAATTTTAGTAGAGGAAGCACAGGTGCCCTTTGATGCTGCCTTAAATTCCTGTACAGCCAATCCGGCCAGATGTCTGCATGTAGACGGCTGCAAAGGATATATAAGAGCTGGATATGATGCAGATATTGTAGTTCTTGGCAATGATTACAGTGTGGTGCAGACTTACTGCAGAGGAATTGGGATGCTGGATTAAGGAAAGCTTTAGGGGGCGTTGCCTGTTTTGCAGCGCCCCTTACCAGACAATTACCTGATCAATCAGCGCCTTTTGCTCGGTACTGGTTTGCGTCAGGTATATTTTAGTAGTTTCTATGCTTTCATGGCCTAAGAGATCTGCCAGCAGGGAGATATCGTTAAACTTTACCAGAAAATTTTTTGCATATAGGTGGCGGAAGGAATGGGGGTAGACGGTATCCGGGTTAATGCCGTACTGGCGGGCAAATTTTTTTAGCTGGCTGTTAATGCCTCTCGGAGTTATTGGCCTGCCATGACGGTTTATAAAAATAAAGCCAGATGTGATCTTTTGCGCCGTAAGCCATAAACGGCATTCTTCACATAGAGAATCCGGAAAATAGATCCGGCGGATTTTTCCGCCTTTGGAGTACAGATCCATATATCCAAGTTTTAAGTATTCTGCTTTTATCTGAACCAGCTCACTTACCCTGGCTCCGGTAGCTCCCAAAAAACGTACAATAAAATACCAGAATTCATTGCCGTCCTGTTTTAACCTCTTTTTCAAAATCTCATAGTCATTATTGGTAATCACATTATCCGCAAAAGTTTGCTGCTGCCGTTTTACAGAAGGAACCTGATAATGTTCCATAGACGACAAAACTGAATCTTGAATGCTGTTTTGGTAATGAAGGTATTTATTAATTCCATAAATTTTAGTATTCACAGTACTGGCCTGGTAGTGCTGAATTAAATAATGCTTGTATTCCTGCAGGTTTTCTACAGTAAGCGTTTGATAACGCAAAAAATACTGCCGAACAGCAGACTGATAAGCGATAATCGTATTCCGGGTTCTGCCTCGTTTCTTTAAATAACCCTGAAAACCTTCTAATTCTTCTTGTGAAATACTCATGGAAATTCCCCCTATTATAATAATGAAAGAATGCTATGCAGTATGATAGGATAAAATATAAAGATATTGACTTAAAAAGTCAACTGAATTTGCAGTAAAAGGTCAAAAAAATCCTTAAAACAGCAGAATCAAAAAATCCGTTAACGATAAAAAATCCATTACCAGTCTACGATCTGGTTAATAATCGCTTTCTGCTCGCTGCTGCTTCTTCGCAGGTAAATCCTGGTAGTTTCTATGCTTTCATGTCCTAACAGGTTAGAGAGAAGGGAAATATCGTTGCAGTGTTCAATAAAACTTTTAGCGAACCGGTGGCGGAAAGAGTGAGGATACAGTACCTGTTCGTCCAAATGATAGCGGGCAGCCAGCCGCTTTAGCTGTTTGCGGATGCCGTCTGGTGAAATCCGTGTTCCGGAAGGATTTAAAAAAATATCTCCTTTTGTCCGTCCCAGAGTTTTCAGCCATTGAAGCGCCGCTTGCTGAAGACTTGCCGGAATATAAATTTGCCGGATTTTATTATCTTTGGAGTAAATTCCTTTATAGCCATTTTTCACATCTTCAACCGTAAACTGGATCACTTCACTTACCCTGGCTCCGGTGGCCGCCATAAATCGGATCAAAAAATAATAAAGATACTTTTCATCGCTAATGAGCCTGGCTTTCAGGTATTCATAATCGCCTTCACTGATAATATGATCGATAAATGCCTTTTGCTGGATACGGATCTGGAGAAGCCGTCCGTCGGGCCACTGGATGTAATCTAAAAAGCCGTTTAGTGCATGAATCCTTAAGTTTACTGTTTGAGGCTTATAGTGCTCTACCAGGTACAGTTTGTACATTTGGAGATTGGAAAAGAGCAGATCCGGATATAGTTTAAAGTACTGCCGGACAGCAAATGAATAGGCGCGTATGGAGTTTTCTGATAAATTTTGCTGAGCTAAGTGGTTCTCATATGCCTGAAGCTGTGATTGGATATCCATGTAAATCTCCTTTCTGTTAAGTTTGCTCTCTGAACATAGTATTTCCTGGAAAATCAGAATGATTCCAACGTTATCAATATAGAAAACCCCGTTTGGAAAGTCAAGAAAAGAAGACAAAAAATTTTGCAAAATCCTACACAATTAATTGATAAAATCAAAAAAATTACGATAATTTCAAATATCGGAAGCATAATGGACTCGTAATGCAAAAGGAATTTCAGATAAATTTCAAAAAGAAAAAAGGAGAGTGCATTTTTCATGAGAAAACAGATAAAATTAGGGGCTGCCCCTTCACGAATTTTCATTCGTTAAAGCGACAACCCCATTTCTTATATAGATATAGAAGAAATTTGAAACATGAATGCTGCCTTGCTACCGGGATTTTACTTCCTTCCATAAGGAATTGTAAACAGCATCGTCTTCCTCCCCTAAATAGCGGTAAACCTCGCTGTTTTCCAGGCTTTGGATATCAGGAAATACGGCTTTGTTTTCCTGAATTTCCGGCTCCAAAAGTTCAAAGGCGCCCTGGTTTGGAGTGGGATACGTAATGTATTCAAAATTCCGAAGGGCAATTTCCGGCCGGCACAGGAAGTTAATCCATTTTTCTGCATTTTCTTTATTTGCTGCATTGGAGGGAATCACCCAGGAATCCAGCCAAAGGTTAGTGCCTTCTTTTGGGATCACATATTCCAGTTGGTAATCAAGGCCGAGGGTTTCTGCCTCTTCCTGAATATAAAGCATTTCACCAGAATAAATTACGCCTACGGCAGCTTCGCCGCCAATCATTTTATCCCGCACCTGGTCAATAACATAAGCCTGCACCAACGGTTTCTGATCAATTAAAAGCTGCTTTGCCTCCTGAAGCTGGGAAAGCTCTGTGGTGTTCATGGAGTAATTCAGCCCTTTTAAAGCCACCATAAATGCATCCCGGACACTGTCCTGCATCAGAATTTCCCCGGATAATGCAGGATCCCACAGATCATTCCAGCTTTCAGGAGCAGCTACGCCAAGTTCTGCCAGGCGTTTTGTGTTGTAAAGGATTCCCACAGTGCCCCAGCAGTAAGGGACAGAATATCGATTCTGAGGATCAAAGGACTTTGACATTTCCATATAAACCGGATTGATCTGACTGATATTTGGAATGTTGTCAAAGTTAATTTCTGCCAGAAGGTTATTTTCCATCATTTTCTGAATCATGTAGTCAGAAGGGCAAACTACATCATACATAACGGCTCCGGCTTCAATTACCGGATACATTTCCTCATTCGTTTCAAACATATCGTAAGTAACGTGAATTCCTGTTTCCTCTTCGAACATGGAAACCACTTCTTCGTCAATATATTCGCCCCAGTTATAAACATATAATTCATTACTATCTGCGGCAGTATATTTTTTTATCGTAATAAAGCCTACAGAAAGCACAATTGCCACGGCGGCTGCAGCCATAGCGCCTTTTTGGATCTGATCGAAACGGTTTCGTTCCGGGCCGGAAGGAGCAGAGGAGGCAGAATTAGAAGGAGCCATGCCTGGAATTTGCTTTCTTTCCTTTGGCTTATAATTGGTAATTAAAAGTAAAATCAGTACAGCCAAAAATATCACAGAGGACAGCGCATACATGGAAGGCTGGATTCCACGGCGTACCTGGCTGTAAATTAAGGTGGACAGAGTATTGATTCCTGCCCCTCTGGTAAAATGAGTGATAATAAAATCATCCAGGGACATGGTAAAAGCCAGCAGAAACCCTGACAGAACTCCCGGCATAATATCCGGAAAGACCACCTTGAAAAAGGCGTATACCGGGCTGGCGCCTAAGTCCAGGGCTGCCTCATAGGTGCTTTTGCTGGTTTGCTTTAGTTTTGGCATTACGCTTAAGATCACATAAGGGATATTAAAGGTAATGTGGGAGATTAAAATCGTTTTAAATCCCAGAGAAATCCCGAATGCAATAAAGGCCAGCATCAGAGAGATTCCGGTTACGATATCTGCGTTCAACATAGGGATATTCGTGATCCCAAGAATCACCGTCCGGCTAACAGGCTTCATGCTTTCAATGGCAATGGCTGCCGCGGTGCCGATGATACAGGCAGCGAAAGCGGAGATAAAGGCAATCAGCAGTGTATTGTAAAGAGCTGAAACAATATTCGGATCGGAGAGCATCTGGCGATACCAGTTTAAGGTAAAGCCGCCCCATTGCGTTCTGGATTTTGAAGTATTAAAGGATAATACCATCATAGTCATAATGGGTGCATATAAGAAAATTAAAATTAAAACCAGGTAAAAATTGGAAACAAATTGTTTCAGGGATTTTTGGGTCTGTTTCATCAAAATGCGGTTCCCTCCCCATTCTTATCGTATTTGGCAATCAGGGCCATGCTGATCAGGATAAATACCATCAGCACCAAGGAAAGGCCGGAACCTAAATGCCAGTTGCTGCCTTTGGTAAACTCCTGCTCAATCACATTGCCCACTAAAAGAATCTTGCTGCCGCCTAAAAGATTGCTGATAACAAATGTGGTCAGGGCAGGGACAAATACCATATTAATGCCACTGATAATCCCAGGGATACTTAGGGGCAAAAGGATATGCCAGAAGGTCTGGAGAGAATTTGCGCCTAAGTCCTTTGCAGCATTGATGGTATTGTCATCGATTTTTGACAAAACATTGTAAACAGGAAGTACCATAAAGGGCATAAAATTGTAAACCATGCCTAAAATAATGGCAGCAGGAGTATTGATCAAGTTTTGAGGCGGCAGATGGAGGAAGGAAAGGATTCCATTGATAACGCCGCCTTTTTCCAAGAGAGTCTGCCATGCCAGAGTGCGGAGAAGGAAATTCATCCACATAGGCAGGATAAAAATAAATACAATAAAACCGCCTCCTCTGTTTCCTTTTAAGCGGAGGATCATAGCTAAGGGATAAGCAAGCAGCAGGCAGAGGGCTGTGGCAATCAAAGAAAGGCCGAGAGAGAGCCAGAGGGCCTTTGCGTGTTCTGCTGTAGCGATAGCCATAAGGTTTTCCATGGTAAAAGCGCCTGTCCGGTCAGTCATGCCGTAATATACAATTAATGCCAGAGGGATGATGGTAAATCCAGCCATCCATAAAATATAAGGTCCAGATAGCAATTTTTTATTCATTTACTCCTATGGCCTCCTCGTCTTCTGATGCTGGTTTATTCATAATTTGAATATCAAAAGGATCCACACGGATATCCACCTTCTTGCCAACCGGAAACAGATCGGTAGAATGAACCAGCCATTCATAACCGTCTGGAGTGGTAACTTCCATTTCATAGTGGACGCCTTTGAAAATCAGGTGGGTAACAGTGCCGCCAAGAATTCCCTGGCCTGGTTCCACCAGATCAATATCCTCCGGACGGATTACCACATCTACAGGACGGTTGGTGCCAAACCCCTTGTCCACACAAGTAAATTTTGCTCCGAAAATTTCTACCAGTTCATCCCGCAGCATAATGCCAGGAACAATATTGCTGTCGCCGATAAAATCTGCCACAAAGGCATTTTCCGGTTCGTTATAGATACTTTCAGGGCTACCCATTTGCTGGATATATCCCTGATTCATAACTACGATAGTATCTGACATGGTCAGGGCTTCTTCCTGATCATGGGTAACATAAATAAAGGTAATGCCAAGTTCATTTTTCAGCCGGATCAGTTCATACTGCATATCCTGGCGGAGCTTTAAATCCAGGGCTCCTAAAGGTTCATCCAAAAGCAGCAGTCTTGGTTCATTTACAATAGCCCGGGCAATGGCGATCCGCTGCTGCTGGCCGCCGGAGAGGGATTCCACAGAACGATGCTCATATCCGTCTAAATTGACCAGTTTCAGGGCGTATTTAATCTTATCATCTATATAAGCCTTTGGCTTATTTTTGATTTTCAGGCCGAATGCGATATTTTCAGCAATGGTCATATGGGTAAACAATGCATATTTCTGAAACACTGTGTTGAGCGATCGTTTGTTCGGGGGAAGGCTTGTAATATCGGTTCCGTTAAAAATCACCTTCCCGGTATCTGGGGTTTCAAAACCTCCAATAATCCGCAGTGTGGTAGTTTTTCCGCAGCCGCTGGGGCCAAGTAAAGTAACAAAACTGTTTTCCTTTACTGTAAGGCTTAAATCGTCCAGTACCATGGTATTGTCATAATGTTTTGAAATGTGCTGTAAATCAATCAGTGGCTGATTCATGGCTGTTCCTCCTGGTGGTAAATAATGGAAATAATCCTGCTGTAAGGCAGTTCTGCTGTAAACTTTCATGCGCCCGGCAGCGGACGCACCACTACACAGGAAAGAGTGGCGGGCGCACTTGGAATATCTGAACTTAGGCCGCCTAATCAGCGGCAGGGCGCTGAGCTTTCACAGTAATTTAAAAACTTGGCGGGGAGCTGACCCAGATTAAGGATGCTCCGCTTTTGCTGGTCAGATAATGCTTTTGGTCTGCAGTATAGTAAAAAGATTCTCCTTTTTTGGCTTTATATATTTTGTTTCCTAAATGAATGGAAACAGCGCCGCTTAAAAGATAGCCGAATTCTTCTCCTTCATGGGGGTTATCCGGATAGGTGGAGCCTCCTGCTGCCAAAGTCAGAAGAATCGGTTCCATTGTATTTTTTTGGGCATTTGGAATGATCCATTTGATTGCGTTTTGGTATTCCGTATCTTCTTTTTCAAAGTAGTCGCCTTTTCCGAAAACAATCTGCTCTTCCGGAGTTTCATTAAAAAATTCCCCAATGGATGTGCCAAGGCACTGCAAAATATCCATCAGGGTTGCGATGGAAGGAGAGGTAAGGTCACGTTCCAACTGGGAAATAAACCCTTTTGAAAGCTCTGCACGGTCAGCCAGCTCTTCCTGCGTAAGCCCCTTTAAGACCCGCAGTTCTTTTAATTTTGCTCCGATTTCCATAAAACCTCCTTACAGATATGACCTGCATTTTCATTAAATGTACTGCACAAAAAGTTTACAAATACTAACTGACAATAAAAATAATTTTAAAGTTTAGTATTTTTAAACAAACTAATCTTATTATACCGTGGTTTTTTTAAGTGTCAATACCTGAAAAATTTTTTTCTGTCATTCGGCTGCAAAACGGCGGCAGCCCTGCTACAGGATGCTGAAGTCCCAAGATCAAAAATTCTCCTGCAGGCAAACCTGCATCAGATTTATGGGGAATCCCTGCAAATTTTTGTTAACAAAATGACGAATTTGTGATATGATATGGATAGCTTGCTTAAATTGATATTTGAGGAGGATTGAAACGGATATGAAGGGAAAATATATGGCTTATGTGGGGTCTTATTCCTACACCGGAAAAGCAAAAGGCATTACCGTTTACGATGTGGATGTAGAGAAAGGGGTTTTTAAGGAACGCTGTGAGGTGGAGGTTGATAATTCGTCTTATGTGATCGCTTCCAACAACGGAAAGAATTTATATTCAATAGCAGATGAAGGGGTGGTAGCCTTCCGGATTTTGGAAAACGGCAGCTTAAGCCGGTTAAACAGTAAAAATATTAAAGGAATGAGAGGCTGCCATTTATCTACCGATCTTGACGACCGATATATCTTTGTTTCTGGTTATCATGATGGGAAAGCTACTGTTTTAAAGCTGGAGAAAGATGGTTCGATCGGCCCCATTGTAGACGGCGTGTTCCATAAAGGATACGGCTCTGTAGCAGAGCGTAATTTCCGCCCCCATGTAAGCTGCACCAGGATGACGCCGGACAAGAAGTTTATCATGGTTGCTGATTTGGGGATTGACCAGGTTCGGATTTACCGGTTTGATGACGAAAAGCTGGTTCAGGTGGATGCAGTCCGCTGTGAACGGGAGTCGGCTCCCAGACAGTTCCGGTTCAGCAAAGACGGCCGTTTTATGTATCTGATGTATGAGCAGAAAAATGTTATTGACGTGTTTACTTACCAGACAGGGGAGAAAGCGCCGAAGCTGGAACTGATTCAGACCATATCCACCGTAGGAAAGCAGGATCAGTACTCAGAACTGACTGCAGCCTGTGCCATGCGCCTTTCACCGGACAATAAATATATCTATTGCTCAAATGCAGGGGATAATGTATTAAGCACCTTTACCAGGGATGAAGAAACAGGAATGCTGGAGCTTTTATGCAGTCTGCCTATCAGTGGTGATTATCCAAAGGATATGGCAATCTTTCCGGATCAGAAGCATGTGGCCAGCATTAATCACGAAACCGGCGATATCACCTTTTTCCAGCTTGACTATGAGAAGGGACTTTTGATAATGTGCGGCAGGCCGGTTCAGGTAAATGAGCCTAACTGCTGTGCGATTGTAAAGATTTCAGATTAAGGGGCATAAGATGGCAGGTTCTACTTTTGGCAGTCAGTTTAAGATTATGACATGGGGGGAAAGCCATGGAAAAGGCATCGGCGTAGTCGTGGACGGGTGCCCTGCAGGCCTTCCTCTGTGTGAGGCTGATATTCAGAAATACTTAAACCGGAGAAAGCCGGGTCAGAGCAAATTTACTACCCAGAGGCAGGAAGGGGATCAGGTGGAGATTCTTTCCGGCGTATTTGAGGGAAAGACGACAGGGACGCCGATTGCCTTGGAGGTAAGAAATCAGGATCAGCGCTCCAGGGATTACAGTGCTATAAAAGATATCTACCGTCCCGGCCATGGGGATTTTACGTTTGATGCCAAGTATGGTTTTCGGGATTACCGGGGCGGAGGGCGTTCCTCTGGCCGGGAAACCATAGGAAGAGTAGCAGCAGGCGCCATTGCCTTAAAGATTTTAGAAAGTCTGGGCATTGGCATCCGGGCATACACGAAGTCAGTAGGGCCTGTTGCTGTGGATCCGGAGCGGTTTGATTTGGAAGAGATGTGGCAGAACCGGCTGTACATGCCGGATGCTCAGGCTGCTTTAGAGGCGGAAACCTATTTGGAAGAAGCCATGGCCAGGAAAGATTCTGTGGGCGGCGTGGCAGAGTGTATGATTACCGGCCTGCCTCCGGGAGTGGGAGAGCCGGTGTTTGATAAATTGGATGCCAGTCTGGCAAAGGCCATTCTTTCAATTGGGGCTGTGAAGGCATTTGAAATAGGCGACGGGATGAAAGCGGCATTGTCAACCGGGAGCAGCAATAATGACAGTTTTTGTCTGGATTCTGATGGGCGCATAAGAAAGGAAACGAACCATGCAGGAGGCGTGTTGGGCGGAATCAGCGACGGTTCAACAGTTTGGTTTCGTGCGGCAATCAAGCCTACTCCGTCGATTGCATCCCCTCAGAAAAGCGTGACCAGAAGCGGAAAGGAAGAGGAACTGGAAATTTCCGGGCGTCACGATCCCATTATTGTGCCAAGGGCAGTGGTGGTAATAGAGGCCATGGCGGCTTTAGCGGTGCTGGATTTGATGCTTGCAGGAATGTCTTCCCGCATGGAGTGGCTCCACCGGATTTATGGAGAAAACGCCCGCATTTTTTCAGACATAGCCGATTAAGAAGCTTATATTTCTTAAATTATTAAGGAATGAACAGACAGAGGCAGTGACAGGAAATTATCCTGGAAGAATTTGGGCGCTGCCGTTAGATGGAGGGGTACATGATTATTGCAATGGGAAATGATCACAGCGCAGTGGAGCTTAAGCTTGAAATTAAGGCATATCTGGAAGAAAAAGGATATGAAATTATGGATTTGGGAACCAATTCCACAGAAAGCTGTGATTATCCGGTTTATGGGGAAATGGTTGGCCGTGCTGTGGCAGCAAAGAAAGCAGATTTAGGGATTTTGATCTGCGGTACTGGTGTAGGAATATCCCTGGCTGCTAATAAGGTAAAAGGGATCCGGGCATGTGTGTGCAGTGAGCCGTTCAGCGCAAAATTATCTAAGATGCATAATAATACAAATGTGCTGGCTTTTGGCGCACGAGTTGTAGGTTCTGAACTGGCAAAAATGATTGTGGATCAGTGGCTGGAAGCAGAATTTGAAGGCGGCCGTCATCAGAGGCGGGTAGACCAAATCATGGAGATTGAGAATCGTTAGAGAATCGTAAGATTTGTAAGACTTTCATACCCTTGAAATCGTAATATATCCATGTTATATTTAGAATATAAAATGAATGGTCCGCTGCTGTGTGGGAAACAATCCCTTTCGGTTTTGTACTGCTGCAGGGCAGCATAAGGATAGGAGAGATTACGATGAGAAGGAGATTTTTCTGTTTTCTGGCTGCAGTGCTTTTGTGCATGTGCCAGGCAGGCGTATTAACCAGCTTTGCTTATGTATTTGATGCAGGAGAAGTTGAAATTTCCATGAACCAGGATGCATCAGAAGTGCTGTCAGCATTAGGCAAGGCAGAAACGTATTACGAGGCTCAAAGCGTAAAGCATCAGGGCAAGGAACGGGTGTTTACCTATGATGGTTTTGAACTTTCCACATATCCGTCAGGCAGTGGCGACTATATTAAGTCCATTTGGTTTTTAGGCGAAGAAACCACTACCCAGGAAGGGATCCATATCGGTTCCACCATCGATGAGATGAAGGAAGCTTATGGAGAAGACTATAGGGAGGAAAAAGGAACTTATATCTACACCTCGGAGGATGCAGTTCTTAGATTCTATACGAAAAAAGGGCTGGTCAGCGGAATCGAGTACAAGGCTGTAGGTGAATAAAAAGGATACTGATTTGTAGATCTGGCCAAGATTTTGGCAAAGGAAGGTCAGTTATCCCCGGAATATTACGATTAATTGTTTGGAAAACAGGCGCCGGATATCTTCCGGCGCTTTTGTCTGCTGTTAAACGCTGCCGCTTCTGCATTCACAGTACCCCAAGGCTTGAACCGGAAGGATACTTTATGCTATGATAGGGGAATCGATTGAAGGAGGTGGTAAAATGGCAGTTTTGGATATGATCGGAAATGGAATCATCACAGGCTGGCAGTGGCTGATTCAGAATCTTATTATTGTTAATCTGTTCCTTAGCATTCTGATTGTTTTTTTTCAGCGCCGTGATCCGAAAAGTGTCTGGACATGGCTGTTTGCACTTAATTTTGTTCCTGTTTTTGGCGTGCTGCTTTACCTGTTTTTTGGTCAGGATTTGAGAAAAAGCAAAATGTTTCGGGTGAAGGAAGTAGAGGATCGGCTGAAATATTCTGCCAAAAACCAGGAACAGATCATCCGGGAATACCATATTATGGATTCGAATGATCCGGTTACCAGAGATTACGGAAGTCTGGCTCTTTATAATCTGGAAACAGCAGGGGCAGTACTTACGATACGGAATGAACTGGAAATTTTTACAGATGGGGAAAAGAAATTTGAAGATCTGCGCCGGGAACTGAAAGCGGCAAACCATTATATCCATATTCAATATTATATCATTAAAAATGATCAGGTGTTCCATTCCATTGTTCCCATTTTGATTGAAAAGGTACGAGAGGGAGTGGAGGTGCGGGTTTTAGCAGACGGAATGGGCGGCCGTTTTATGCCAAAGAAGCTGTGGGAAGAGCTTAGGCAGGCTGGAATCCGGGTGGGCATTTTTTTCCCGCCTATTATGGGCAGGCTGAATCTCCGTGTTAATTACCGGAATCACAGAAAGATCGTAGTGATTGACGGAAAAATAGGATATGTGGGAGGCTTTAATATAGGAAAAGAATACATTTCCAAGGATCCAAAATTCGGATACTGGCGGGATACCCATTTAAAGATCCGGGGAGATGCGGCTCTTAGCCTGCAAATTCGGTTTGCCTTGGACTGGAATTACGCTGTTCATGAAAATCTGTTTCTATTTGGAAAATATTTTGGTACAGATCTGGAAACTGATTTGGAGGATGAGATCCGGCAGGAAATAAAAAGCCAGGGGAAGCGGCCGTGGTCAGATCCGGGCTATATGAACAGTGACGGAGCTACCGGAATCCAGATTATCAGCAGCGGCCCGGACACCAGCACAAAAAATATCAGGGACAATTATCTGGAACTATTTCATAAAGCAAAAGATCATATTTATATCCAAACACCTTACTTTGTTCCTGATGATGCCATCTTATCTGCTCTTAAAATTGCCGCTCTTTCCGGTGTAGATGTGCGGCTGATGATTCCCTGTAAGCCGGATCATCCGTTTGTATACTGGGCAACGTATTCTTATGCCGGTGAATTGCTTGCTGCCGGAGCCAGATGCTATATTTATGAAAATGGATTTCTTCATGCTAAGGGCATTATGGTAGACGGCATGGTAAGCTGCTACGGCACAGCGAATATGGATATCAGAAGTTTTGAGCTTAATTTTGAAGTAAATGCAGTACTTTACGACGAGGCGGCTACAGAAAAGCTGGAACAGGCCTTTTTGGATGATTTGCCTCACTGCCGGGAACTTACCCGGGAAGACTACAGGAACCGCAGCTTACGGATTCGGGTGAAGGAGCAGTTCTGCCGGTTATTGTCGCCTCTTTTGTAGCAGACAGGATTTTTGCACACTCTAGAGCATGTATGATCCGGCAGTATGCGGCACATAATAATTCCATGGAAAAGACATGGATGAAACAAAAAGAATTGCTGCAAAATTTTTTAAAATGCGGAATGGCGGGATGGTGTCTGGAAATCCTGTTTACATCGGCAGACTCAATTATAACCCATGACTGGAGGATGATGGGGAGAACCTCTTTGCTAATGTTTCCGATATATGGACTGGGGGCTCTTTTAGGGCCCATTGGAAGAGGGATTGACCGGTGGCTGGATGAAGGGCTGTGGGACTCTCTGCCTCTCAGGGATCTGGCCCTGCGGCACGGAATGATTGATATGGTATTGATTTTCTGCACAGAATACCTGTTTGGCTTTTGGATGCGGCAGTTCGGGATCTGTCCGTGGGATTACAGCGGCCGTCCAACTAATATTAACGGTCTGATTCGGCTGGACTTTGCTCCTTTGTGGTTTGGCACAGGTCTTCTTTTTGAAGGGATTACCGGAAAAAGTCTGATTAAAAAGGGAAGGAAAAAAAGCAAAGAAAAAGCAGTATCAGGGTTGTAATTAAAACTTTCCTCTTATATAATCATTTATAAGATGAACGAAAGGGTGTTTTAAGTGATACGGTTTCTATTAATTGCGTTGCTGCTTATTTTATTTCTTGTTTTCAGTATTCCTCTGCTGGTATTTGAGGCGGTTTTGGGAAGGTATGCTCCAGACAGCCAAAAAAGACAAAGCGTTGCCGTGGTGCGGTTCATGTTTCGGCTGCTGTTAAAGATTTCAGGAACAAAGGTAACAGTGGAGGGGCGTGAGAATATACCAGAGGATCAGGCCGTCTTATATGTGGGGAATCACAGAAGCTATTTTGATATTCTGATTGGTTATTCTACAACACCGGGGCTTTTAGGTTTTGTGGCAAAAAAGGAAATGCTCCGCTATCCTCTTCTGAAAAATTGGATGGAACATGTACAGTGTCTGTTTTTAGACCGGGACGATATTAAGGAAGGATTAAAGACTATATTAACCGGTATTGAAAAGGTGAAGTCAGGGATTTCTATCTGGATTTTTCCGGAAGGCACCCGGAATGAAAATGAAGAATTTACGGACTTGCTTCCTTTTAAGGAAGGAAGCTTAAAAATTGCCGAAAAGGCAGGCTGTCCTGTGATTCCGGTGGCAATGGTAGGAAATGCAGATATTTTTGAAAATCATATTCCCTTCATCCGTCCAAAAAGGGTAAGGATCCGGTACGGGCAGCCAATTTACTTAAAAGAGCTTCCCAAAGAAGTGAAAAAGAAAAGCGGTTCCTATGTTCGGGATGTGATTATTGGAATGTTAAACGAGATGGTAAGCGAGGAAGGAACTGAAAATGAAGAATCTGGATTTACAGGAAATCAGGGGCCGGTTGGATCGAATTGATGCCAGGCTGGTAGAACTGTTTGAAGAACGGATGAATCTTTGCCGGGATGTGGCAGAGTTTAAAATTGAGAATGGAAAGGCTGTGTATGATCCTGTAAGGGAGAAAGAAAAGCTGGCGGCTGTCAGCGCGTTAGCAAAAAGCCCCTTTACAGAGATTGCAGTAGGAGAACTGTTTCTTCAGCTTATGACAGTAAGCCGGCGTTACCAGTACCAGCTTATGGGGAATCTGGGAAACCTTGGGGAATCAGAGTTTAAACTGGTTGAATATCTGCCTACTGCTGGTAAACGTGTGGTATATCAGGGGGTGGAGGGCGCTTACAGCCATGCTGCTGCGCTTCAATTTTTTGGAAACCAGGCAGATGCCTATCATGTTCCTGCCTGGGATGATGCCATGAACGAAGTGGCAGAGGGAAGAGCAGCCTATGCAGTGCTTCCCATTGAAAATTCTTCTGCCGGAGCAGTAATTGACAATTACGATTTGTTGTTAAAATATAAGAATTACATTGTAGGGGAAACCCAGGTTGCAGTAAACCATGCACTGTTAGGCCTTCCTGAGGCAGATATTACGGATATCCGGACCGTTTATTCCCATCCCCAGGGGCTTATGCAGTGCAGCCAGTTTTTAAATTCTCACAAGGAATGGAAGCAGGTAAGCTTAGAAAATACGGCAGTGGCAGCCAAAAAGGTAGTAGAGGACGGGGATATTACCCAGGCAGCCGTGGCCAGTGAAACAGCAGGGAAGATTTATGGCCTGAAGGTATTAAAAGCAGCCGTTAATCATAATTCCAGCAATGTAACCCGATTCCTGATTCTGGGGGCGGAGCCGGTGTATCGTCTGGATGCGAAAAAGGTAAGCATCTGCTTTGAACTTCCCCATGTCAGCGGCTCGCTGTATAATATGCTGGGCCATTTTATTTATAACCGCGTAAATTTGCTGATGATTCAGTCGCGGCCTATTTTGGAGAGAAACTGGGAATATCGTTTTTTTGTTGATATTGAAGGGACGCTAAAAGATGTGCCGGTGCAGAATGCCCTTTTAGGGCTTAAACATGAAGCGGCGAATCTCCGGATTCTGGGCAGTTATTGACACAGAGTCAGGAAGAAATGATACATAGATTTGAGGCATAAGAAAATGATTACACAGGAATTAATTTTATACAGAAATTTCAAATACCAAAAGCTGTTTGAACAGATGGAAGGGCTTCTCTGCAAAGAAGAGGAGTCCAGGGAAGCCTATTCATGTGGCAACCAACTGATCGAACTGGCAGTTACTTATGGATTCAGCGGAAATTTATATCACTGTTTTTTGGCTTTCTGCCTGGCAAACCATGAAAATGCATACAGCACTTCCTGCGAGATTTTAGGGCCGGCAGGAGGCTCATTAGATAATTTGGCTCTTCATGATTTTAAGATTTTTAAGGCATTGTTCAACTATGATATCCGGGAATTGGATTTGGGAGAGAAAAGAAGAACCGGGATCTGGAGTCTGATTGCAGATTATAAGGCGGCAAAGGAAAACAGCCGGGTTTTCAATAAGCGGATTCGGGATCGGATTGTGGAATTGGCCAAAGCTCTGGAAAAGACAGAAGATGTTTTGGAATTCCAAAGAGAGGTAACCCAGTTTTATAAAGAATTCGGTGTCGGAAAGTTCGGGCTGAATAAAGCGTTCCGTATTTTGGAAAAAGATGAGCAGGCGTATATTGATCCCATTACCAGTATTGAACATGTATACTTAAAGGATTTGGTAGGGTATGAGATTCAGAAGAAAAAACTGATTGATAATACAGAAGCGTTTATCCAGGGGAGAGAGGCCAATAATGTTCTTCTTTATGGGGATGCCGGAACAGGGAAGTCTTCCAGCATGAAAGCCATATTAAACCAGTATTACGATCAGGGACTTCGGATTATTGAGGTTTATAAGCATCAGTTTAAGGCATTATCAGATGTGCTGGAACAGGTAAAAGACAGGAACTATAAATTTATCATTTATATGGATGATTTGTCTTTTGAAGAATCAGAGCTTGAATATAAGTATTTAAAAGCCATTATTGAAGGCGGGTTGGGAAAAACGCCGAAAAATGTACTGATTTACGCCACATCAAACCGCCGTCATCTGATACGGGAAAGCTTTGGGGATAAGCGCCAGCTTTCAGAAGATGATTTGCATGCCAATGATACGGTTCAGGAAAAACTTTCCCTGGTAGCACGATTTGGGGTTACCATTTATTTCGGATCGCCGGAGCCTGGAGAGTTTCGGGAGATTGTGAAAGTGTTAGCAGAACGAAACGGAATCAGGATGCCAGATCAGGAACTGTTTTTAAAGGCGAACCAGTGGGAGCTAAGCCATGGAGGGCTGTCGGGACGGACAGCAGCCCAGTTTATTACCTATCTGTTAGGGCAGAAAGGATAATTGGGAAAATAAATATTAAAATGCTCCGGTGTTTTGGGTTATAGAGCGGGAAAAGAGGGGAGGAAGGGAGTTATGGCAATCCAGACATTTGCCGCCATTGATGTAGGCTCCTTTGAAGTAGAGCTTGGCATTTATGAAATTTCAAATAAATTCGGCATTCGTTCGGTGGATCATGTGCGCCATGTGATTGCTCTGGGCAGGGATACTTATGGACATGGCAAAATCGGTTATGAGCTGGTGGAAGAGCTGTGCCAGGTCTTAAAGGAATTTGCCGTTATCATGAAGGGATATAAGGTGCAGGCTTATAAGGCGTATGCCACCAGTGCCTTAAGGGATGCAAAAAACAACCAGATTATCCTGGATCAGATTCTGGTGCGGACAGGGATTGACGTAAAGCTGATTGAAAATTCGGAACAGCGGTTTTTAAGTTATAAGGCCATTGCCTCCAAGGATCAGGAATTTAACAATACCATTCAAAAAGGGACTGCAATTGTAGACGTAGGTTTTGGCAGTATGCAGATTTCCCTGTTTGATAAGGATTCCCTGGTTTCCACTCAGAATCTTCCTTTGGGAACCCTACGGTTAAGGGAATTGATTGCAAAAGTTCCTGCAGGGATGGAGGTTCACAGCCATTTAATCCGCGAGCTGGTAGACAACGAATTATTTACATTCCGAAAGATTTATCTGAAAGACCGTGAGATTAAAAACCTGATTGGAATTGGGGATAATGCCCTTTACATGTTTAAGCAGATTTTGAATGAAACCCGATCCGTTTCTGATAAAATGACAGCAGAAGATGTAAATCATTTCTACGATGCAATGTTTAAGCTAAGCCAGCATGAGCTGGAGGATTTATTCGGCATCAGTGAGCGATATGTGGAGGTAATGCTTCCCAGCGCCGTAATTTACAGGCGGATAATGGAAATTACGGGGGCAGAGCAGTTCTGGCTTCCTGGAATCCGGCTTTGTGACGGAATTGCAGCAGAATATGGAGAATCGATCCGCCAGGTAAAATTTAAACACAGCTTTGAAAATGACATACTTGCCGCTTCCCGGAATATGGCAAAACGGTATAAATGTCATAACAGTCATAACCAGGTGCTGGAACAGTTTGTAATGGAAATCTTTGATGCCATGCGCCGCTTCCACGGTCTGACAGCCAGAGACAGACTGCTTCTTAGGATTGCTGTTATGCTCCATGCATGCGGAAAATTTATCAGCATTAAAGATGCAAATGAATGTGCCTACAATATTATAATGGCAACCGAGATTATCGGCTTAAGCCGCTTAGAACGGGAGCTGATTGCCAATGTGGTGCGCTACAATATAAGGGATTTTGACTATGGACATGTGGAGCTGGAGGCTCAGATTTATAAGGATTCTTCCGGCATTATCAGCGCCCATGATATTACAATAAAAATTGCAAAGTTTACAGCAATCCTTCGGTTAGCAAATTCCATGGATCGGAGCCACCAGCAGAAGCTGTCCGGCTGTAAAATGAGTATCCATGAGGATGAGCTAATAATTACCACGGATTATCCTGGCGACATCACGTTGGAACAGATGTCGTTTGTGCAGAAGGCAGATTTTTTTGAGGAAATATTTGGAATTCGTCCGGTGCTGAAGCAGAAGAGGAGGGTATAAAAATGGCAGAGGGCCCAGCAAATTATTTCGATCCCAGCAATTATGTGAACCGGGAGTTAAGCTGGCTTGAGTTTAACTATCGGGTTTTAAGCGAAGCAAGGGATAAAAATTTACCCTTGTTTGAACGCCTGAAATTTTTAAGTATTACTGCCAGCAATTTAGATGAATTTTTTATGGTTCGGGTAGCTTCCCTCCGGGATATGGTTCATGCAAACTATACAAAGCCGGATATTGCCGGTTTAAAGCCGGAAGAGCAGTTGGAGAAAATTTCAGTGAAAACCCATGAACTGGTAGCTGTACAGTATTCTACTTACAACCGTTCCCTGCTTCCGGCTCTGCGTCTTCAGGGGCTTCATATAATTGAGGATCATGAAGATTTGACCAAGGAGCAGGGGAAATTTATCGATCGGTATTTTGAAGATAACGTATATCCGGTGCTGACACCTATGGCATTTGACTCTTCCCGTCCATTTCCGTTGGTGCGGAATAAGTCGCTGAATATTGCCGCACTTCTGAAAAAGAAAAAAGACAGCCATGGGGAATTGGATTTTGCCATGGTTCAGGTGCCTTCCGGGCTTCCTCGGGTAGTGGAGCTTCCGGTAACTGCCGGAGAGGAAGGAAGAGAGATGCGCAATGTAATTCTCTTAGAAGAGATTATCGAGCGCAATATGCAGGCTCTGTTTTTAAATTACGATATATTGGCGGCCCACCCCTTCCGGATCATGCGGAATGCAGACTTAACCATTGACGAGGAAGAGGCAGAAGACCTTTTAGAGGAGATTGAAAAGCAGCTTAAAAAGCGCCAGTGGGGAGAAGTAATCCGTTTGGAGGTAGAAGAAAAGGCAGATAAGCGGCTGCTTAAAATTTTAAGGAAAGAGCTGGAAGTAAGCGCACAGGATATTTTTGAGATCAGCGGGCCTTTGGATTTAACCGTTTTAATGAAGATGTACAGCGGATTAAACGGATTTGACAATTTAAAGGCAGCAGGCTATACGCCTCAGCCAGTTCCTGCTTTTATGAATGATGATGACATTTTTTCAAATATCCAAAAGGGAGATATCCTGCTTCACCATCCATATCAGACCTTTGATCCGGTGGTAAATTTTGTGCGTACAGCGGCAAAAGATCCGGATGTGCTGGCAATTAAGCAGACCTTGTACCGGGTCAGCGGCAATTCTCCTATTATTGCGGCTCTGGCATCGGCAGCGGATAATGGCAAGCAGGTTTCTGTACTGGTAGAATTAAAAGCAAGGTTTGATGAAGAAAATAATATTAATTGGGCGAAAAAGTTAGAAAAAGCCGGGTGCCACGTTATTTACGGGCTGGTAGGATTAAAAACACATTCAAAAATCACACTTGTGGTACGCCGGGAAGAGGACGGCATCCGCCGCTATGTGCATTTAGGGACTGGAAATTATAATGATTCCACTGCAAAATTGTACACTGACTGCGGGCTGATGACTTGTAATCCTTTAATCGGCGAAGACGCCACGGCTGTATTTAATATGCTGTCCGGCTATTCAGAGCCGCCTGCCTGGAATAAGCTGGCTGTTGCCCCGCTTTGGTTAAGAAAACAATTTCTGCGGCTGATCCGGAGGGAAACAGCGTTTGCCAAGGCTGGACGGGAAGCCAGGATTATTGCCAAGATGAATTCTCTCTGTGATAAAGAAATTATCGCTTCCCTATATGAGGCTTCCTGTGCCGGGGTAACAATCGAACTAATTATCCGGGGAATCTGCTGCTTAAAGGCAGGGATTCCAGGTTTAAGTGAAAGGATTACGGTCCATTCTATAGTAGGGAACTTTTTAGAGCACAGCCGGATCTTTTATTTTGAAAATGGCGGCGACAGCCAGATTTATATGGGAAGCGCCGACTGGATGCCCAGGAACTTAGATAAGCGCGTTGAAATTGTATTTCCGGTGGAAAATGAGAAACTGAAAGAAGAAGTTTTCCATATTTTGGAAGTTGAGCTGGAAGATAATGTAAAAGCTCATATACTGCAGCCTGACGGTACGTATGAGAAGGTTGATAAACGAGGGAAAATCCTGGTAAATTCCCAGAAGCAATTCTGTGAGGAAGCAGTTTATCAGGCAAAAATGGCCAGGAAAGATGAAGATCTGGTCAGCACCAGAGTATTTGTTCCGGTAGAAAGTCAAAACTGAAATCAGAAAGCGTTACAGCAAATGCGAAGCCTGGAAAGGTTCATTTCCTGGCTTCGCTTAATTTTTGGAGGACGGAAGCTTTGAAAGAGGGATTTTTTTATTTTGTAAGAGAATTGTAATGTAAATCCAACCATGATATGGTAAACTATAAATGAAATTTTTGTGTTATAATTTTAGGGAAATTTGACGGAAATGTGCAAGACAAATCGTTATGAAAAATAGCTGAGTATCAGAAGATAATAAAATGCAAAAGGCAGGCGCTTTTGGAGCAGTATGAGAAAGCCTGAAAGCGGCTTAAGTAAGATAAGGAGGGCCGGATATGGCAGAAACCCGAATTTTAGTAGTAGATGATGAGAAAGAGATTGCAGATTTGATTGAAATTTATCTGGTAAGTGACGGATATAAGGTGCTGAAGGCGAATAATGCAGAGGAAGGCCTTGAGATTTTGGAAAAAGAGGAAATCCATCTGGTGCTTTTGGATATTATGATGCCGGGGATGAATGGGCTTGAGATGTGTAAGAAGATACGGGAAACCAATAATATCCCGATTATCATGTTAAGCGCCAAATCTACAGATTTGGATAAGATTTTAGGACTGGGAACCGGGGCAGACGACTATGTGACAAAACCCTTTAATCCGCTGGAGCTGACAGCCAGGGTAAAGTCCCAGCTTCGCCGCTATACCCAGTTAAATCCAAACAGCAGCATCCACGAGTCAGGAAAAAACGAAATTTCCATAAAGGAACTGACTATCAATAAGGATAATCATAAAGTTACAGTAGACGGGGAAGAGATTAAACTGACTCCCATAGAGTTTGATATTTTATATTTGCTGGCATCTAATCCTGGGCGGGTATTCAGTACGGATGAGATTTTTGAGAATGTATGGAATGAGAAGGTATATGAAGCGAATAATACGGTTATGGTACATATCCGCCGCCTGAGAGGAAAAATGAAGGAAGATACCAGGCAGAATAAAATTATAACAACAGTGTGGGGAGTAGGGTATAAGATTGAAAAATAAGGATATGAGCAGGCGGTTTTACGGGCGCATGGCGGCCAATATCGGCTACAGCGCCTTGATTGCCTGCATGATGGAAATTTTTCTGGTTACGAATCTTTCCATTATTTCCAGGTATTTAAGCGAGCAGGGGAAGGAAAGCCGCCTGCTTCGCTTTTTGACCTGGGAGCAGGAAGGCATTGTGGGGATCCTCCTTTGCGTGCTTTTGGGGATCCTGGTATTTTCGGCGTCGTTTTTATTTCTGCAGCATAAATCCATGGTCTATATGGGGAAAATTTCCGCGGCGGTGCAAAATATTTCCCAGGGGGACTTAAATACTTCCATTGAGGTGGTGGGGGACGACGAGTTTTCCGCCATGGCGGCAAACTTAAATAAGATGGTAGGGGATATCCGGGAGCTGATGGACCGGGAACGGGAGTCGGAGAAAACGAAAAATGAGCTGATTACCAATATCGCCCATGATTTGCGCACGCCCCTGACTTCCATCATCGGATATTTGGAGCTTTTGTCCGGGGAGAAGGGGGAATCCCTTCCCCGGGATATGGAAAGGAAATATATCGGCATCGCGTATGTTAAGGCCAAACGGCTGGAAAACTTAATTGAGGATTTATTCGGCTTTACGAAAATGACCTATGGGAAGGTAGCCATGAAGGTGGCTCCCGTGGATATTATTAAGCTTCTGGAGCAGCTTTTGGAGGAGTTTTATCCCAGCTTTGCCGATAAAAACCTGGTCTATGAGCTAAAATCCAATGTGGCAGGCCAGGTGATTACCGCCGACGGAAATCTCCTGGCCCGTCTTTTTGATAATCTGATCAATAATGCCATCAAGTACGGCGCTGAGGGAAAGCGGATCCTGGTAAGGGTTCATGCCACGGAAGAAATTGTCACCGTGTCGGTGACGAATTACGGCTATGTGATCCCGGAAGAAGATATCCCGCTGCTGTTTAATAAATTTTACCGGGTGGAACAGTCCCGGTCGTTGGCCACCGGAGGCACAGGCCTGGGGCTGGCTATCGCAAAAAACATCGTGGATATGCACGGTGGGATTATCCAGGCATCCAGCGGCTTAAGCGGAACTACCTTTACCGTAAAGCTGAAGGTAAATTTTGATTTAAACAAGGAAAATTTTGGAAAGATTCGGTGAAATCTTATGAGGCTGCAAAGACAAATCCAGGCAAGGGCTGCGGCACTTGCCATTCTTTCGTTTCTCCTTCTTTTCCCAGGAAAATTGGCCTGGGCGGCGGAAGGGGGACTGCCCTTCTGGGCAGAAAGCCGTTTTGCCGGCCAGGCGGATGAGGCCGGGAGAGCCGAGGGGTGGCCGGACGCAAAAGAGGCAGAGGCGGTAAATGCCGCCTACGGCTATAAAAACGCCCCGGTAGCCATGGAAGCCAGCTACGGCTATGATAATATGGCTAAGGGAGGGCGGTATCTCCCGGTTTACGTTACCCTTAAAAACCAGCGGAAGGAAGTTTTTAACGGGAGCCTTATGGTAAAGAGCAGGGAATCGGATTTAGATATTTATGAATATGAATATCCGGTTGCGCTGGAGGGCGAGGAAGCCGTCCAGATTAACTTAAACATCCCCTTAGGTCTTAGAAGCGATCAGATGTATGTAAAGCTTTACGATTCGCAGCGGAACCAGATCTTGCAGAAACGGTTAAAGATCAACTTCCGCCAGGACACGCCGGAGCTTTTGATCGGCACATTAAGCGATTCCCAGGATAAACTGGAATATTTGGATGATGTGGGGATCCGCTCCAGCACCTTGCGCACCAGGACCTGCGCCATGGTGGCGGGGAGCATTCCCCAGCAGGCGGCGGGCTTAGATCAGCTGGACGTGCTGCTAATCACTAATTATGACACCCGCCGGTTAAATGCCGGGCAGGCCGATACCATCCGGGAGTGGGTCAGCCGGGGCGGGATTTTGCTCCTGGGAACCGGGGCTGCCGGGCAGGAGGCGGTGGAAGCTTTCCTGGAAAATGAACTGGAGGGGGAGCTTTCGGAGCCGAAGGAGCGGACGGTAAATATGGGGGACGAGTTTGCCCTCTATGGGGCGGCGGATGTAAGGATCCCCCTGATGACTACGGAAGTAAAGGTAAAAGGAGGCACGCTGGTGCTTTCCGGGGACGGTTTCCCGGTGATTACTTCCCTAGTTCGTGGGAAAGGGATTATCGCGGTAGCGGCCTATGATTTTTGCGATATCGGCAGCTTTTGTGAGGAGCATGGGTATGTGGATAAGATGTTTACCCGGCTTTTGGGGGATGAGCGGATACAGGAATTGGCCGAGTATCTTTACGACGGCGGGAACAGCCTGTATTGGAAGGCACAGAATATGCTGAATTTCGGATCCGCAGGCAGGCTTCCCAAGATATCTTTGTATGCGGTGGTGATTTTCAGCTATATCCTGCTGGC